>CABPZV010000186.1 GCA_902462015.1 uncultured Eubacteriales bacterium
CTAAGGCGGCGGGTTCCACTTCAAGGTTTCAGTGGGAGTTATAATCTCCCACTGAAACCCTGAGGAGCTAACGCTCTCTGCGTAGGTTGCAATCGTTCGCAAGCGCAGGAGCGTTGCTCCGATTTAAACCGTATAACTTAGGCAAGATGTCCCGCTGTTAAGGCAATCGCCATTAAAGAGGCCGCCCTAATGGCGATCGCCTTTCTGGCGGCGGGTTACATTTCACCATTCAGTAGGAGATACAATCTACCACTGGAATGGCTCTCACGCCGTTTGACGGGGCAAGCCACTTATTGAAAGTGCGGCCGGCAGTATATGTGACTTTGTAAAGGTTGGATTAAAGATGAAAATTAAACGTCAGAATAAGATAGTTGAAATAATCGGCTCCGGAAATGTTGAAACGCAGGAGGAGCTGATAGAAAAGCTGAAGCGTGAAGGCTTTGACGTAACCCAAGCGACGGTTTCACGTGATATCAAGGAACTCGGAATTGTAAAAACTTCGGGAAAAGGCAGCAAATATAAGTATTCGCTTCCTCACTCGGCGCGTCATGACAGCCGGCATATTTCTGAAAAATATAAGTCAATACTGCGTGAGACGGTAATTAAGGTTGACTATGCGATAAATACAGTTGTAGTAAATACATATCCGGGTATGGCTGCAGCCGCAGCTGCAGCTATCGACGGCATCGGAAATGAAAACATGATTGGAAGTCTCGCCGGCGATGATACGATTTTTATCGTAATGCGGAATGAAAAATTAGCCATGGAATTTACGGAAAATTTCCGGATGACGCTTGGAATGTGAATAGACAGATGAAAATAGCGGTGTGATAAATAAAATTATAAAGGACGGATTTTAACTGTGCTTGCTTCACTGTATATAGAAAATATTGCCGTTGTCCGGCGCGCCGAAATAGAGCTGGGCGGCGGTCTCACTGTTCTTACCGGTGAAACCGGAGCCGGAAAATCAGTGATAATAGATTCGATTAGGCTTCTCATGGGAGCGCGCGCTCAGAGAGAGCAGATAAGGCGCGGGGAGAGCAGCGCGACCGTGGCAGGACTGTTTCGTGATATTTCACAGGACGCGGCAGACGCTCTTACGGAAATTGGCGTTGAGCCTGACGAAAACGGAGAACTTTATATTCAGCGGACCTTATATTCGGATGGACGAGGAAAAACGCTTGTCGGTGGACGTCAGATACCGCTGCAGCTTCAGCGTGAAATCGGAGCATCGCTGATTGCAATCCACGGACAACACGATAACCAGAAGCTGTTACGGCCTGAGCTTCATATCACATTTCTTGACAGCTATGCCGCTGAGTACAAATTGCTTGAGGAATATAAGTCTGCGTACCGTGCACTGAAGGAGACGCGGAGGCATCTGGACGAAACGAATCGAGATGAAGCGGAAACGGCCCGGCTGACCGAGATGTATCAGTATCAGATTAAGGATATTGATTCGGCAAAGCTCAGACTCGGCGAGGACGAAGAGCTTGAACGGATGAAGGTAAAAATCAGATCATTTGAAAAGCTTTCGAGATATATACACATTGTATACGCTGCTCTCTGCGCCGGAGACAAGGCTCCTCCGGTGCACGATCGAATAAGCGAAGCAATAAGCGCACTTGAAAAGCTTGCGGAGTTTATTCCTGAGGCAGACTCTATGGCGGAGCGGCTTCGCAGCTGTATGCTTGAAGTCCAGGATATCGGGGAGACGGTTTTCGGTATGCTTGAGGACGGAGATGGGGACAGCTCAGCAAAACTCGACCGGATTGAATCAAGGCTGGAGACAATATCGAGGCTTAAAAGAAAATACGGTGCGGATGTCAGAGAAATTCTTGAATTTCGTGATAAAGCAAAGGAAAAATTAGATAGGCTTGAGGAATCCGGCGACCGTGCTGCGGCTTTGAGAAAGAGACTGAAAGCGGAGACGGAGCAGGCGGAGAAAATAGCGGGGAAGCTTCATGCTGTCAGATTGGAGGCTGCGGAAAGATTATCTGCTGCGGTTACGAAGGAGCTCGCTTTTCTTGAAATGGAAAAAGCTCGGTTTTCCGCTGAGCTTAAAGAAACCGAGCTTGGAGCCGACGGAATTGATTCGGTTGAGTTTGTAATAGCTACAAATCCGGGAGAACCTCTCCTGCCGCTTCATAAGATTGCCTCGGGCGGCGAGCTTTCGCGCGTTATGCTTGCGCTGAAATGTGTACTTGAGGATAAGGAAGGAACCGGAACGCTTATTTTTGACGAGGTTGATACCGGGGTGTCCGGAAAGACGGCTCAGAAGATTGGAATCAAGCTGCGCCAGATTTCAGAGTCTGCTCAGGTAATATGTATAACCCATGCTGCTCAGATAGCGGCGCTTTCGGATCATCATCTGCTTGTTTCAAAGCGTGAGATGAACGGCCGTGCAGAGACCGGAGCGGAGGAGCTTGACGAGGAAGGCCGGACAGCGGAGCTTGCGCGTATTATGGGCGGTGAGCAGATTACCGAGAAGCTTCTTGAATCAGCCCGTGAGCTGCGTGCCATATCCAAAAACAGCTCCGCGTGTAATGAAAATAAAAATTAGGAAGAAGGCATGGATATAGCGTGAAAAATGCGGAAATCCGCAAACCTCAGTGTACTTTTTTCACGCTCCATTTGTACCTATCGGCACAAATGAAAAGAAAGGCATGGTAATTAAATATGAATATTGTTGAGGAATTTAAAGCAAGGGGATTGCTTGCTCAGTGTACAGACGAGGCGGCGGTAACCGAGCTGCTTGAAAAAGAGAAGGTATCTTTTTATATTGGATTTGATCCGACTGCAGACAGTCTTCATGTCGGACATATGATGCAGATGATTATAATGGCGCGTATGCAGAGAGCCGGACACCGTCCGATTGCAATCTTCGGCGGCGGTACAGGAATGATAGGTGACCCTTCGGGTAAGAGCGATATGCGCAGAATGATGACCCGCGAGACAATTGCGCATAACATTGACTGCTTCATGCGTCAGATGTCGCGTTTTATAGATGTTTCAGACGGAAAGGCGCTTTTTGTAAATAACGCCGACTGGCTTTGCGATCTGAATTATATTGATTTCCTCCGCGAGGTTGGAGTTCATTTTTCGGTAAACAGAATGCTTGCGGCGGAATGCTATAAATCGCGTATGGAAAACGGCCTTACATTTCTTGAGTTTAACTATATGCTGATGCAGAGCTATGACTTTTACAGGCTTTACAAGGATTACGGCTGCCGCCTTGAATTCGGCGGCGACGATCAGTGGTCGAATATCATCGGCGGTGTCGAGCTTATCCGCCGCAAGGAGCGCGGAGAGGCGTACGGTATGACCTTCAATCTTCTCACAAACAGCGAGGGGAAAAAGATGGGCAAGACCGAGAGGGGTGCAGTGTGGCTTGACCCGGAAAAGACTCCGCCGTACGACTTTTTCCAGTACTGGAGAAATGTCGGAGACGGAGACGTGATAAAATGTATGAAAATGCTTACCTTTATGCCGCTTGACGAGATAGCACCTTATGAGAGTCTTGAGGGCAGCGCGCTTAATAGTGCGAAGGAAAAGCTTGCGTATGAGCTGACAAAGCTTGTTCACGGCGAGGAAGAGGCGGAGAGATGTCTTAAGGCGGCAAAACAGATATTTGCTGGAGCCGGAGTTTCGGAGAATATGCCTACTACAAAGCTTGAAGACTCTGACTTTTCGGACGGTAAAATTTATGTTGTCGATCTTCTTGTAAAATCCGGACTTGCGCCTTCGAAAAGCGAGGCAAAGCGCCTTATTAAAGACGGAGGAATAACCGTTGCAGACAAAAAGGCCGTTTCATTTGACGAGAGTGTGAACATGGGAGCTTTTGACGGCGGGCTTATTATACGAAAGGGCAAAAAGACATATCACCGTTTTGTAATGGAATAAAATGAAGTCCTGAAATATATAATTTAAATCGGAGCAACGCTCCTGCGCTTGCGAACGATTGCAACCTACGCAGAGAGCGTTAGCTCCTCAGGGTTTCAGTGGGAGATTATAACTCCCACTGAAACCTTGAAGTGGAACC
>CABPZV010000187.1 GCA_902462015.1 uncultured Eubacteriales bacterium
ACTAAAATATCAATAAAATCGGTAAAATCATTATATTTCAGAAAGGATATCGCCATGAAAAAAATTATTAAGATTCCGGTAACGTTTCTTCTCACTTTTTCTTTAATGTCAGGTGTCACTGTATTTTCCGGCATCGAAAGTCCTTTATATGATGAAGAAAATTTATCAGTACTGAATGAGGATTTTGTCGCGCTTCCGGAAAATGAGCTTGAAGAAATCACCTCGAACAGCAATGATTACGATGTTTATGTTCTTATGCAGTTCGATTATCCAAGTATTGACATTGCCACTCTTGAAGGTCTGAGTGTTGAAGAACGCAGAGATACTGTAAAAAATTACTATAAAACAAAAAATGAGCAGATAGCTTCTGAGCTCGGTCTAAGCGGCATTTCTGTTTCCTATTCCGCTCCATACGCTGAAATCACTTACGACTCTATAAGCGAATATAATAATGAAAGAAATAACCTAATCAGCGCAGCAGCCGACAACGATATTAAATATGTCGGAGCCGACCTCATATCAACCGAGAAAAGCTTCACAGAAAGTTCAGAAGCTAATACTGCCGCGACCGCACCGGACTTCACATTAGACAGTGTATTCGAGGAAATTGGAGTTTCCGAAGAAACAGATTACAACGGATCGGGCATTAAAGTCGGTATATTAGAAGGTTATCTACCTACCCCATGTGCAAATTTACCGTCTACTGTTAATATTGAAAAATACGGCTCATCAAATCAAACGTTGAACTGGCATACTGCGTTTGTTGCTTCTCTTATCGGAGGAACAACAGGTATTTCCCGAGGATCTTCGTTCTACTTCGCTGCATTTCATACCGCAGACTCTCATGATGCAAATTATACATTGACAAAATGTTTAAACTGGTTATTAAACACAAAATATGTTAATATTATAAACATGAGTGCTCCATATTATTTTATAAATGAATATTACACGACGTCTACCGGTCAACCATCATTGGGAACCATAATAAATTCCACTGTTTATACAAATTTCTGTGCATACATTGACCACGTAATAGCAACAAGCGGATGTTTGCTTGTCAAGTCAGCCGGCAATACAGGTGGAAATTTGACAAAACCGGGAATGGCGATAAACGCTTTGACGGTAGGCGCAACTAATGCAAACGGTGAAGTTTGGGAAGATTCATCATATATCTCAACAGATGAAAATATCCCCAAACCCGAAGTAGTCGCACCCGGTGTAAATATCGTAATGCCCAACATTGGTACTAAATCCGGCACAAGCTTTGCAGCTCCTCTTGCTACAGGAATTGCGGTAAGACTTATGC
This sequence comes from uncultured Eubacteriales bacterium, assembly GCA_902462015.1. Lineage (GTDB taxonomy): Bacteria > Bacillota > Clostridia > Oscillospirales > CAG-272 > UMGS911. Next base: position 1,310 of record CABPZV010000187.1, read on the forward strand.
ATCAATACCCGGATTTGCTAAAAACCAACCCTTCTCTTTTAAAAGAAGTAATTATGGGCGGATGTAATCGCTTAGACAATGTTGATCAAATATTTGACGAATACTCAGGATTTGGAATTATAAATTATGCTGCGTCAAGAAGAATAATTGAAAACAAAAGATTCGGGACCGTTACAACCCCTGAATACTCAAGTGCCGGGCAAGTTGTATATGAAAGTCTTATTAGCGTAAACCCAATGCCAATGCAGTTCATATATATAAATCTTTCACGTTTGATTCCCGGAAAGAACTGTACTCCAAATACAGATATAACCGAACCTGGAATGGTAAAATATCAGGTGAGGATTATAGAAGAAGTTTCCGGCGGTGAAAAAATTCTTTATGAGACTGACTGGGATACCTCGGTGGCATATATAAGCACAGAAATCAGAGCAGTAATTTTAAGAACCTATAAAATTCAAATTATAACAAAAGAGAAGGTCAGAAATAAACCGGAAATAATATCGCTGTCTCATCCCAATATAAACCATGTTCATTCTTACACATCTCACTACAGTCCGGTTGACAATCACAGACATTTAGCCGAATGCGCATGCAAAGATTTTACATATGAGCTTCATACTTATCCGGAAGGTCAGACCGGCACGCGTATCTGCACAAAATGCAATTATCCGGAGGGCTATCTTCCGAACTAAAGTTTTATACAGCGAGCCATAACATTGATGTGCTGAATTACAAAATATTTAAATTAAACTAATTACCTATATATTAAGAAGGAGTAATAATATTATGTTTTTCAAACGATTTATTTCTGCATCCGCCGTCGCTGTGCTGCTGATATCGGCTTTCCCTCTCGCTTCATCCGCGGAGGAGACGAACACAGATACTGTTTACATAAACAAACACACCCCGGTAATCGACGGTACTATCGACCCGGAATACTATTCCTCTTTTCATGTCGAGCACTACTTTCCAAGGTCAGACTCCCCGGACCAATATCTCAGCTCAGGAAAATTTTCATTTTATGAAACCGACGAAAATGGATTTCATGTAATAGGTGAAGACAAAAATCCCGTGTATAAAGGATATACAGAATATAACTTTGACTGCAAAGCAAGTTCATATTATCTTTGGGACGACGATAATCTTTATGTTGCAGTCAAAGTTACCGATGATGATTACGGCTGTGTATCCAATGATAGAGTTAAATACGCAATGGAAGAAGAAATATACTCTTATCCAATATTTCAGGATGCTGTTCTTGTAAGTCTCAGCTGCCTGCAATACGACAATAAATTCCAGAATATAGCAGCAGAACGTGCTTGCCGAATAATGACTTCCGGAATATCAGACTATGTAGGAGGAAGCTCTTATTTATGGCAAACCGATACAAATGACGACAACAGCTTATTTAACATTAAATCAAAAAAAGAATATGAGGATAATTCAAAATATTTCGCTGCATCCGAATCCGATGACGGCTACATAATTGAAATGCAGTTGCCCGTTAATAAAAGTAAACAGGAAGAATTATGGAAATCCGGCTGTGAACTTCATTCCATATTAACTGTAACAGATTCTCCGAAAAATGCACGATATGCCGATCAGCTTAACCTCTACGAGGAGACAGGACCATTTGACGGTCAAGGCGGTATGTTTATTGACTATATTATGCTTCAAGATAAACAAGCAAGCAAATTAAAGTTAATAGATGAAATAAAACAAAACGATATCAATCTTGACGGTGAAGTAAACGCAAAGGATCTTGTCAGGCTTATGAAATACATCGCCGACAATTCTGCGGTTATGCCACAGGACATAAATGCAGACGGAAAGCTCAGCTCTAAGGATCTTGTTGCATTTATGAAGATCATTGCTGAAAACTAATTCAATAAGGTGCTTGCCCCGTCAAATGGCGTGGCAACCATTCCAGTAGGAGATTGTATCTCCCACTGAATGGTGAAATGCAACCCGCCGCCTTAGTAGGCTGGGGACATCTATGTTAGGTTATAAATTACCTTTGTTTACGTTAATGTAAACACAAAAAAGAAAGGAGTATTAACAATTATGTCTATCAAGCAATTTATTTCTGCATCCGCCGCCGCTGTGCTGCTGATATCGGCTTTCCCTCTCGCATCATCCGCGGAGGAGACGGACACAGATACTGTTTACATAAACAAACACACCCCGGTAATCGACGGTACTATCGACCCAGAATACTATTCCTCTTTTCACGTCGAGCACTACTTTCCAAAGTCAAACGACCCAAACCTATGCTTCGGTTCAGGAAAATTCTCCTTTTATGAAACCGATGAAAACGGATTTAAAACTATAGGAGAAGACGGTAATTATATATATAAGGGGTATACTGACTATAACTTTGACTGCAAAGCAAGCTCATATTATCTTTGGGACGACGATAATCTCTATGTTGCGGTCAAAGTGACCGACGATGATTACGGCTGTGTTGATACCGACAGATTACATTATGCGATAAAAAGTGAACACCCGTTTTCATGCATGCAGGATTCCGTCATACTGCAATTTTCATTCAATGCTTGGGAAAAAGATAATAAATCTCAGGCAATTTCAGCAGAACGTGCAGGACGCGCTATGACATCAGTATTTCATTTTGACAACCTATTCGATTTTGTAGAGCTGGCTAATCCGGATACAGAAAATATCTTCTTTG
>CABPZV010000188.1 GCA_902462015.1 uncultured Eubacteriales bacterium
AGATAACAAAAAGGAGTTTTTAATATGTATTGGTATGATGAAACCGGAAAAGAAAGCGACGTAGTTGTAAGCTCACGAATTCGCTTTGCCAGAAATATTGCAGATAAACCATTTATGTCTCGTCTAAGTGAAGATGGAGCAAAAGATATTATAAAACAGGTACGTGACACATTAAAAAATAATGACAGCTGGAGCTACACCGATTTTGAAAAGCTTCCGGATGAAGAAGCACAGTCGTTTGTCGAAAGATATGATGTAAGCCCGGAATTTATCGAATCGAAGCTTCCTCACGGTTACCTCAGAAATGAAAACACCGGTGTCGGAATTATGATTTGCGAAGAGGATCATATACGTCTCCAGTGCGTCCGTGCAGGACTGGCCTTAGAAGAAGCTTTCGAATCCGCACGCGAGGTCGATGATATTCTATGTGAAAAGCTCGATATAGCCTTCGATGAAAAGCTTGGCTTTCTCACACATTGTCCAACAAATCTCGGCACAGCTATGCGTGCATCGGTTATGGTATTCCTCCCTGCTCTTTCAATGAATCACAGAATCGGCGCACTGTCCACCTCGCTCGGAAAACTCGGTCTGACAATCCGCGGAATGTGGGGAGAAGGATCTGATTCTGATGGATATATGTATCAGATATCCAATCAAACCACCTTGGGAGTCGGCGAAGAGGATACAATTAAAAAATTAGAAGAAATCACTTCTCAGATTATGGAGCTGGAACGCGGAGCGCGCAACTCAATGAAGTCAGACAATCCGGAGCGAATGACAGATCTTGCTTACCGTTCTCTCGGAACACTGCGCAGCTCATACCTAATGAGTTCAAAGGAATTTCTGAGCCTGTTTGCATACGTACGTCTCGGACTTTCACTTGGAATTCTCCCCAAAGATGAGCTAACACACGAAAAACTCAATGAAATTATGGTACACGTTATGCCTGCAACCCTTACGCTCAGCTCAGGCAAGCATCTCGGAGAAGTTGAACGTGATAAATGCAGGGCAAAGTATCTCCGTGACATTCTCTCGAAATAAAACATATTCGGCTATACTAAAAAGAAAGGAAGGATTTTTATGCCAAACAGATTTACAAAGGCCGCAAGCGATGTACTCAACAACGCTATGAGCAATGCACGCACTCTTGGTCATACCTATATCGGAACAGAGCATATTCTTCTCGGTCTTCTTTCGGTTGAAAACGGGGTTGCCTCAAAGCTCCTCACTAACCGAGGCGTTACACTTGAAAAAACGCGCGAGCTTGTTTCTGAAATTGCAGGAACCGGAGAACCGAGCGATGTCGGCCCGGGCGACATGACGCCGAGAACAAAAAGACTAATTGAGATAGCAGCAAGGGAATCTATGCGTCTCGGTCAAAACTATATCGGAACAGAACATATTCTCCTCGCAATGCTGAATGAACCGGACTGCGTTGGAATCAAGCTTCTGTCGCTGCAAAACGTTACGACAAGCGACATCGCCGAAGATCTAACTGCATTTTTCAGAGAATCGGCGTCAGGCGCAGGAGGAGAAGAACCCGCATCAGCTTTTTCTGGAGAACGCCCCGGCGCATCCGGAAAAGAGGGCGGAGCTATGCTCAGCCAGTACGGAAGAGATCTTACTGCGCTTGCAAGGGAAGGCAAGCTCGATCCGGTAATAGGCCGCGAAACCGAAACCGAGCGCGTTGTGCAGATTCTTTCAAGACGCACAAAGAACAATCCGTGTCTCATTGGCGAACCCGGTGTCGGAAAAACGGCGGTCGTAGAAGGTCTCGCTCAGCGTATCGCCGACGGTTCTGTTCCCGAAACGCTTACAGACAAAAAAATAATTACTCTTGACATTCCCGGAATGATTGCAGGAGCAAAATACCGCGGAGAATTCGAAGAACGCATGAAAGGCGTCATGAACGAAGTCATGAAGGACAAAAGCATTATACTCTTCATCGATGAAATTCATACAATTATAGGGGCAGGAGCCGCAGAAGGTGCTGTCGACGCTGCAAATATTTTGAAACCTGCACTTGCACGCGGAGATATGCAGGTAATCGGCGCTACAACTATAAACGAATACCGGAAGCATATTGAAAAGGACGCCGCTCTCGAACGAAGGTTTCAGTCTGTCATGGTAGGAGAGCCGTCTCCGGAGGAGGCTGAGCTTATTCTCAAGGGACTTAGGGATAAGTATGAGGCACATCACAAGGTTAAAATAACTGACGAAGCAATTGAAGCGGCGGTTAAATACTCCGTCAGATATATAGGCGACAGATATTTGCCAGACAAGGCAATAGATCTTATCGACGAAGCTGCCTCAAAACTCAGAATTTCCTCATATACAGCTCCTGATTCTATAAAAGAGCTTGAAAACAAGCTTAAGCAGATTTCCTCGGAAAAGGAAGAAGCTATAGGAAGTCAGGAATTCGAACGCGCGGCAAAACTCCGCGATGAGGAAAAAAAGCTCCGCGACGAAATCGAAAAGGCCAAAACAGAGTGGAAAGAAGGAAATAATCGTGACAACCTGACAATCGGTGAGTCTGAAATCGCAGAAGTTGTTACAGAATGGACAGGAATTCCTGTAAAAAGCCTTACAGAAGACGAGGGAACACGCCTTATGCATCTCGAAGAAGAGCTGCACAAACGTATTGTCGGACAAAGTGAAGCTGTAAATGCAGTTTCAAGGGCTATCCGCAGATCGAGAGTAGGACTAAAGGATCCCCGCAGACCGATGGGCTCATTTATATTCCTCGGTCCTACCGGTGTAGGTAAAACAGAGCTCTGCAAGGCGCTTGCTGAAATTCTGTTCGGAGATGAAAACGCAATGATCCGCGTTGACATGAGCGAATACATGGAAAAGCATAGCGTTTCCAAAATGATAGGCTCTCCTCCCGGTTATGTCGGATTTGACGAGGGTGGTCAGCTAACCGAGAAAATTCGCCGCCATCCGTATTCGGTAGTTCTCTTTGATGAGATTGAAAAAGCTCACCCCGACGTATTTAACATCCTGCTTCAGATTCTTGAGGACGGAATTCTTACAGACGCGCAGGGCAGACGTGTAGACTTTAAAAATTCTATTATAATAATGACCTCCAATGTCGGTGCGTCCGGACTTATACAGAAAGCATCCGCGCTCGGCTTCGGAGGAGATGACACCCCGAAATCAGAAGATGCAAGGATTCACGAAAGGGTTATGGCAAGTCTGCGCGAAACCTTTAAACCTGAATTTCTTAACCGTATAGATGAAATTATCGTCTTTTCAAAGCTTTCGGATGACGAAATAAAGGAAATTGCATCTCTTATGCTTAAAAGCGTTGAAAAACGCCTTGACTCTATGAATATCAGCATTTCATTTGATGACGACGTCATTGCACTTCTTGCAAGAGAAGGAACCGACCCGGTTTACGGAGCACGTCCGATGCGCCGGGAAATTCAGCGCAGAATAGAGGACGCTTTATCAACCGAAATTCTTGACGGAAAAATAGCCGCAGGAGATAGTGTTCAATGCAGATTAGACGGTGATAATATTTTGTTTGAAAAAAGCAAATAATGCAGGATACTGTATACAAAGAGGAGCTGTTCATACACGCTGACAGCACAGCGGAACAGCTCCTCTTTAATATTTTTGCATCATTTTAGAAGATATCGTAATATGATAGATTTTATAAAGAACAAGTCAGAACATAACATTATATCCGATTTTATTTAAATCATCTCTTATATTGTCATACAAGTCATCTTCCAGTTCCTTTGCTTTCTCAAGCGCGTCAAAATACTTTTCCGCGTCCTCCAAAGAAGTTCCGTTTTCAATCAAATAATCAGGAAATATTCCTATTCGCGCTTCACGGTATTTCTTTTCATGCTCAATTATTATTGAAGTAACAGGACTATCCTTATCGCCCGATTCTGTATTTTCGTTACCATAACTATCATTTTCAGCCGCCGCGTACTGATACGGCGTTGTGCCGGCTCCGTTTATCATGTATTCTG
>CABPZV010000189.1 GCA_902462015.1 uncultured Eubacteriales bacterium
AAAGCTTGCAGCTGAAGCAGAGGCTGCGCTTTCCGGAAGATTCGCTGAGATAGACAGAGTTTCCGGAATACGGACTGAACAGGTAATCGAGGCCTTTCAGGCTGAGCGCGTTTCCGAGGCCGTATTTATGCCGTCAACCGGCTACGGTTACGACGATCAGGGCAGAGAAAAGCTCGACCGCATATATGCGTCGGTATTCGGAACAGAAGCTGCGTTTGTCAGGCACAGTATTCTGTCAGGCACGCATGCCCTGACCATCGGACTTTTCGGACTGCTCCGTCCGGGTGATACGCTGCTTGCCGTTACGGGAAAACCGTACGATACGCTTGACAGTGTCATCGGGATTTCCGGAAAATGCGGAGACGGATCACTCCGCGATTTTGGAATAAACTATAGACAAATTGACCTTCTTAAAACAGAATTTCCAGACGAATCGCCTGCATACGCACACCCGGCGTCAGATATTATAGACTTCGATTCAATCAAAGCTGCGCTTGCTTCAGATAAAAATGTAAAGGTTATATTTATTCAGCGGTCAAAGGGATATCTTGACAGACCTACACTGACCGTTTCACAAATCAATGAAGTAATCAGTTTTGTCCGTGAACTTTCCGGCGCCTTTGTGGTTGTAGATAACTGCTACGGAGAATTTACAGAGCTGTCTGAACCAAATGCTGATCTTCTTATAGGATCTCTGATTAAAAATCCTGGCGGCGGAATTGCAGAGAGCGGCGGATATCTTGCCGGAAACAGAAAGGCGATAGAGCTTTGCGGCTGCAGATTTTCATGTCCCGGAATAGGCCTTGAGGGCGGGGCTACGCTTGGAACAACACGCAATATGTACAAAGGTTTTTTTATGGCTCCTCATATTGTCGCTCAGGCACTGAAAACTGCCTCGCTTGCCGCTTATATTTTTTCATCGCTCGGATGCAGGGCTGAGCCGTCGGCAGACTCTCCGAGAAGCGATATCATACAGCTTCTTCATCTCGGCTCCGCAGAAAAGCTATGCGCATTTTGCCGTGGTATTCAGAAAGGCTCTGCTGTCGATTCGTTCGTGACACCTGAGCCGTATGCAATGCCCGGATACAGCGACCAGGTAATTATGGCTGCCGGAGCATTTACGCAGGGTTCTTCGATAGAGCTTTCGGCTGACGGTCCGGTTAAACCTCCGTTTATTGCATATCTTCAGGGCGGTCTTACATATGAGAGCGGACGGTACGGTATTCTCACTGCAGCCCAATATTTTATAGATGCATAAATTTCAGGGCTGTCGCGGCTCAATAGAATCAGCTGCGGCAGCCCCTTTTTTCTGCCGCTTTAAAATCGGCAGGATATTTTCAAATTATGTTCAAATATATTTTTTTACGATATTATGTGCCCTGATTTTTTTTACCTCAGCGCATGCTATATTCTCCATGGCTTTTGGAAGAGTTTCTTCCCCGTATGCAACGCGAATTCTATGGTCAAGTGATTCCGGAGTTTCTTCGCGCCGTATCGCTACCGGCTTCTGTAGAATGATCTTGTTTTCGTCGGGAGTATCTCCTAAAATATACACCGTAGCTCCGGCTACCTTAGAACCGTAATTAAGCACTGCTTTTTGAATATCAATTCCATGGAGATCATCTTCAAAAAACGCCGGCATCAGTGACGGCTGTACAACAATAATTCTGCCTTTGTAACGCCGGCGAATTTCGTCGTCGAGTTTACAGGGAAAATTGTCGATTACAATAAGACCTATTTCATGTTCATCAAGTAATGCAAGCAGATTTTCAACCGCATCAGAGTCTTCGGAATAGTTGTGGGGAACTACTGCTGTCGCAATTTCCTCAGAAGCCGCAATTGTCAGCGATTTAGCATTATCATTGCACGATATTACAATTTCTACATATGCACTTCCGATTTTGCCTCTTTTTTGCGCGTCGAGAACAGCATCAAGACTTGATTCGTCAGGCGACACAAACATAGCGGCAGGTATTCTTCCGTTTTTTATGCGAAATAAAGGTGATATAGGTTCCGAGATCATTTTTCCTCCTTGTCAAGCGCTTAAAATTATCATTAAAGCTTCTGTCGGTATATTATTCAGTTTCAATAAGTGGCTTGCCCCGTCAAACGGTGTGGCAACCATTCAGTAGGAGATTGTATCTTCCATTGAATGGTGAAATGTAACCCGCCGACTGAAAGGCGATCGCCATTAAAGCGGCAGCTTTAATGGCGTGACAGCTTGCCTAAGTTATAAGTAATATATCACAGAAGAAAGTCAGAGAATTATTTATTATTAAGACAATTGCGCAACATATTAACTAAAAATTTGATTTATTGCCATTTTTTTGAATATTATATGGCACTATAAAACATGATACATTAAAAAAATAGTTTTGTCAAGATTATATACTAAATTTTATAATTTGTTTTCAAAAGCTTTTTTTATTTTTTGAAATAATCTCATCCATGCGTGTTCTTGCCAAACTGCGTTTTTCTTCAGAAACTTTTTTATCTGTGACTATTTTAAAACCGTTGTCTGACGGAATAAGCGTAACATAATCTCCCTCACCTATATCGTCTGTGCAGGAAAGAGGAATATTAATTACATTCTTGTCTTCAGTTACAATAACGGCGGTTTTGCCTTCAATACGGTCTACGACACCTGAAATTGTGTTCATGCTTATCTTGTCCTCCGTTCCTTCTCAGCGAATTTTGATTATGCTTTTCAGCCGGTATAAGCGTTTGCTTCCAAGGCGTTTTGCTTACTTTCTGCAGTATGCACGCCTCCGAAAGTCACACTGATAATTTTACCTCTTATTTTAAAAAATTTCTTATTTTTACAGGCAGTCTTCCTACCTCGTTCTTTTCAAAATCCTGAGATATCCTCTCAAAAAGTTCGCATCTGTCCTCAATTGAATTTACAGTATTCAGACCGAAGAAAAACAGCTCTTCATATGCTTTTCTCTGAGATATTCCTCGGAGACCTGCAGGATTTTTTTCTTTTATGTATTTTGCTATCCCCTCAAAGAGAGTGAACGGTGCGGCTGTTCGGTCAAGGAGAAAACCTATCGTATTTTTAAAACGTCCGCTTTCGGCAAATCTTGTTAAAACGTCGGATATGTCCCTCAAAAGCTCAATTTCCGGATAGATGATACAATCTGTCTGCAGAACCGTATACGGAGGATTGTCTGAAAATACACATCCGAAACTTTCCGCTTTTTTTCTCAAATCTGTTCCGTAAAGAAGCTTTAAAAAGCCGAGCTGAAGCTCATCGCACTTTCCGTATACGCTGTTAAATGACTGTGCAAACCGCGCGTAGCTCTCATGAGGAAGTCCGGCGATAAGGTCAGCATGAATTTTGATATTTCTCAGCTCGTAAAGCTTTGTCATTTGCCGGACTGTCTTTTCGGGAAACGATGTTCTGCCGCATGCTAAAAGTGTTTCCCTGTTAGTACTCTGTATGCCGATTTCAAACTGAAACTTGCCGTCCGGCACATTTTTAAGAATATCAAGTGCGGTATCATCTACAAGATCGGCACAAACCTCAAAATGATATTTTTTCGTATATTTACTGTCAGCAAGCTCTTTCCATATTTCATTTGCCCGATTCCGGTCAAAATTGAATGTACGGTCAACAAGCTTTACTATTTTTACATCGGGATATTTTTCAAATTCATATAATCCCTCCAGAGAAGCTTCGGCGCTTTTGGCATCTATTACCGGAATTCCCGGATGTTTTATGCCTGAAACACAGTATCCGCATTTGTACGGACATCCCCTCGATGTTTCATAATATACAATGGCTCCGCGGTGGGGAGGAAAACGTTCATAGTGAGTTTTATCACTTTTAAACCGGTCATAATGTACTCCGTTTATTTCATGTCCAGCATAGCCTGTCCTGATAATTGATTCGATCGCCTTAGGGACTGAAATTTCACCGTCTCCTCGGACCATGCAGTCAATATAAGGATGAGATTTAAGAAAATCAGAGCTGCGGAA
>CABPZV010000190.1 GCA_902462015.1 uncultured Eubacteriales bacterium
AATCATAATCCGTTTTAATATCTATAAGTCCGCCGTAAAAAGGATAGCCGTCGCAAACAATATCCGAAGAATCAACACTGTCAGTCTGACGGGCGAGCACAAAGTCTCCGGTATAAATAAGACTCTCCCGTTCGCCGAAAACAAACTTTTTCCTGTCTGTTATAACCCTGAAGCCTCCGAAAAGATATATACTTTCTACCTCCGTGTCAAACGAAAGACAGTTGCGAAGAGACTCGGATACTCCGTCAAAAAGAACATGATAAACATATTCACGCTGAAAATAATCAAAAGAAACTGTAATACTATTAACGCCGGTATGAATAAGTTCTGTTATATCGGCCGTGCGGAAGGTTCTGTCATAAAAATAACCGTCACCAAACGAAACCGATTCTCCGTTGATTTCAAGCAGGCAGTTTTTCATCGGTTCAACGGCAGCTTGGATTTTCTGAAGAGGCTCGCATACTTCAAAGCTATACCGAATCCAAAGCCTGCCTTCGTATCTCTCACGGTAAAGCTTATCCTTAATACACGGTATCGGAAGACTCTTTCCGTAATTAATGCCGTCATATGAAAGCTGAGCGCAGTCGAGATTAATACAGTTTTCCGGCCGGTGGACAAATGTCATTTGTCTCGGAAGGACAATACATTCATAATCTTCATGTTTATAAACACACGGCGCTGCTCCGTTCTTTTCAACAAAAACAACAGACTCGCACGAATCAAGATCGAACCTTACGGTAATTCCTCCGCCGCATGACGTGTAAGCAACGCAGTCTTCTTTTAAGTTGTCCATATCAAGTGATACAACCCCGCCACAGTTATTTATCCTAAGCCTAATATCCTTTACGGAACGGTCTGAAAGATTTACTATGTAAAAAATTCTGCCGAACTCAGTACTGCGTACCGTCATTCTCAGTTCTGAAACACCTGCGATATCGGCGGAAAGCAAAGCATCCCGGTCTTCACTGATTTCAGCAAAAGTACAGTTTGATCTTAGAAACGAAAGATCTGCTTCTCTGCCGTCTACTGCATACGGACGTCCGTCATACAGATAAACCTTGCCACCAAGCGAAATAAACTTGCGGAGCAGCTGCTCCGTAGACGAGTCTATCGTATAAACAAAAGGTAATATAACATATTTATATGCACAACCACCCACAATAAGACGAACAGAATCGCCTTCTTTTTTTACAGATGCCATCTGTGCCATCATTGTTTCATCTCCAAAATGGTAAGGAAGCTGAACAGCTGACAGCATGCCGACCAGGTCAGAAAATTTTCTCTCAAGCTCTTCGATTGATACGGCATCAAGATGACGCTTATATCTCATCCATGCACTGTGAATCGGATGAATAACGAGAGTTGTGACATACTCCTCGCCGAGAGAAAGCGTATAACCAAGATTGTTAAAAAATCTGTCAAAATCCGAGAGATACGGCTGCCACGGATTGTGCTCCGAGTAATGTGCCGGATAATCACGCTTTCGCTGACCACGTTCGGTATAGGAATAAAGATGCTGGCACATCATATTAACTCCGCCTGCATACTGCAGCTCCGCAATACGTTTAAGCTCGACAGGTTTTACATCCCATCCGCAGCAGGCAAACATTTCCGATATCGCTTTTTTCTTTCCCAGCTGGGCGCATACCGAGCCAAGCTGCTTTGGAGCAATATCCGAAGCAAGCCCTCTTCCAAGATAATCTATTCCGGGGATATGCTCATACTCATAAAAAGGCATAACCCCTCCGCAGCACCACATCTGACCGGAAAGCGTAGATTCCTCAACTGCATGGCCGGTCAGCCTGCATCCGTTTGCCTCACACCACTCGTATATCGGCTTTATATAATTATTTATAAACAAAAGATGACACAGCCGGTAATAATCATACCGAAATTTCTCTGCGCCGTTAAAATCAATAAACATGGCAGGCAGAGCAGAATAAATACTGTAACCATACTCATTCTCAAAAACTTCCGGAAGTACCTTCGACCACGGAACGGCAGTCCTGAAATACTGCGGCTCGTCAGTAAAGAATCCAGGCATTACCGTTCCGAAATCCTCAGGAGCTATTCTCTTTTTATATTCATCATGGGTTGCGGCAATAAACTGTGCGGTAACCGAAGCATCCAGTGTGTCTACGTATGAACTGTCGCGGCGCATATATACAGAATAATATTCTTCCGCTCCGCAGTCACACTCACACTTGCCGAGAATATCTCCGCTGATAGTATACACGCCAAGAAGGGCTTCGTCATGGTCAGGATACGATTCCGACTTCACAAGCTCGAGATACTGCGCCTGATTATCCGTGTTTTTTAACAGTATTCCTCCGGCAAAACCGCTTGGCCATCCGTTCTCATCGTATGACCATGCTTCCATGCCCTGTTTTTTTGCCTCGTCAACACATGCACGAATACAACTATACCACTCATCGCTTAAATATTCGGTTTCAAGACCGCAGCGTGCATGCATGAAAAAACCATTCATTCCAAGTTTTTTCATCACTCTGATCTGTCGCCTAAGCTCATTTTCATCAAGACGGTCATTCCAGCTCCAGAACGGAAGACTGCCGTGTGTAATCGAATTCTTACTAATATCTTTTTTTAAATCTTCAATCTTATTCATATCCCTTTACTTCCCAGGTCACTTAATTTTTCAAAAAAAGATGATATATTCCAAATTTAATGGTAGCATAGTTTATGTTTTGAGTCAAGAGCTTTTCATCAAATATTATATAAAATAGAGGGCTCTCAAATTCACTTATATTCAATATGGGGCTCGCCCGTCAAATGGTGTGGCAACCATTCCAGTCGGAGATTGTATTTCCCGCTGAATGGTGAATATAACCCGCCTCTTAAGGATTCCGCCTTAATGGTGGGACATCTTGCCTAAGTTATAAAAAAAATTTAGCCTGCAGCAGCACGCTGCAGGCTAAGACCATAAATATTATTTACGCGAAGAAAAAAATCCTTTTTTCTCATACGGTTTTACGGAGAATGAAGTAACCTTATAACCGGTTTCCGCAATTACAGAGTTAATTTTATCCTGGGCAATTTCCTCTTCTGACAGTATAACCGTCTGAGACCTGCTGTGTGATGATTCGACCTTTTTCACTTTAAAATTTTTCCTGATTGCATCGTTTACATGCGCTTCGCACATACCGCATTTCATACCGTCTACACCTAAAATAATTTCGTACATAAATATTACCATACCTTTCATAAAAATCTATTAGATTTCGTCTTAAATAAAAAGCAATCCATTTTCAATAAGGCAAAAGCTCTTTCAATAAGGGACTTGCCCCGTCAAATGGCGTGGCAACCATTCCAGTAGGAGATTGTATCTTCCACTGAATGGTGAAATGTAACCCACCGCCATTAAGGCTGCCGCCTTAATGGCGGGACATCTTGCCTAAGTTATAAGGCGTTCGCAAATATTTTATCCGAATACCAACAGCTTAAAATTTAATTATAATATTATCTTTGGACGGATACAAGCTTATATCCCTCTCTTTTTATAGTTTCCCGAAGAAGCTTGTCAGGAATAGCTGCTTTACTCTTTAAAACCACAATGCCGGTTTTATAATCTGCTTCTGCACTGACAGCTCCGACGAGCGATTCAAGCGACTTCTTTATTCGCTCCTCGCAATGTCCGCACATCATTCCCCTGATCTTCAAAGTAACAGTAATAGTTTCATTGTTATCGCCGTTCATATTCAATGAATCATTCGTTTTCGTCTGCCCCGAAACAGTGTTCTGCCTGTCCGCTATCCCGCATAATTCAGGTATTAAAAATTTTTCTTTAGATTTCTTATCTTCATTATGTCCGTTGCCGATCTTGCCCGTGTGCCGTCTGTCGTGTGAACTGTCATAAATTTTAAAGAGTCCAAGTCTCAGTGCATTGGCAACGACGCAAACACTTGAAAGACTCATCGCCGCAGCACCGAACATGGGATTGAGGGTCCAGCCTGTCAGC
>CABPZV010000191.1 GCA_902462015.1 uncultured Eubacteriales bacterium
CCTGGTTATGAATTTCTTGGATCTTCCTCTATATAAGCGTGCGGACGCTATGCAGGAGGAAGAACGTGATATGGAGATAAAGCTGCGGAAGGGAGTATCTCATATCAAAAAGACGTTCAGCGGCGACGAACGTATGATGATGCTTCAGACGTATTACCGTCAGAATAATTATAAGCCTACATACGTGCTTCGCGGAGCTGTTTCGCTGTTTTTGGAGATCCCTTTTTTTATTGCGGCGTACCGTTTTCTTTCTGGTCTTGAGCTTTTGAGAGGCGTTTCCTTCGGACCGATATCCGATCTCGGCAAGTCTGACGGCATGTTAGTGATTGCGGGAATAGCCTTCAATATTCTTCCGGTTATAATGACGGTTATCAATCTGATTTCATGTGTGATTTTTACAAAGGGAAGCTCTTTAAAACAAAAAATACAGCTTTATGCCATGGCGCTGTTTTTCCTGGTATTTTTGTATTCTTCTCCGTCTGGACTTGTTTTCTACTGGACGCTCAACAATACGTTCTCTCTGGTTAAGACTATCTTTTATAAACTTAAAAATCCCATGAGGGTTTTGAGCGTAATTTTTTCAGCCGGCGGTGTGGGACTTCTTGTCTGGGGGCTTTTCTTCTATAATTTTCCCACTCTCAGAAGAACGGTATTCTTTATAACCTTCGGAGTACTGCTGCAGCTGCCTCTTGTATATACTCTGCTTAAAAACAAGGTTAACTTCAAACTCAGAATTACAGAAGAAGCATATAATAAAAAGATATTTTTCGCCGGAGGAATATTTTTGTCCGTGCTTACTGGAGTTTTGATTCCGTCTGCGGTTATGAAATCGTCGCCGCAGGAGTTCGTAGACATAAATTACTTCTATAACCCAATATGGTTTATTGTAAGCTCGTTTTGCCTTGCATTCGGAATTTTTGTGATTTGGATGGGTGTTTTTTACTGGCTGGCAAAGCCATCCGTCAAGCCGGTGTTTGACAGAGCTGTCTGGATTTTTTCCGGAGCTGCTTTGATAAACTATATGTTTTTCGGAAGAAATCTCGGCCTTTTAAATGCAAGCCTTAAGTATGAAAACGGTCTGAATTTTAGTTTAAAGCAGCAGCTTATAAATGCAGCAGTCATATTGGCGTCTGCTGTGGTTCTGTACTTTATATCAAAGCTTGGAAGAAAAAGAATATTTGACATTTTAGTGATTTTTACCGTCGCTGTCAGCGGAATGTCGGCGTTCAATATCGCAAGTATTAACTCGTCTGTCAGCGGCATAAAGGCACTGACAGATGATAACAAATCGGAAAATCCGGGCTTCACGCTTAGCAGGAACGGCAAAAATGTTATTGTTCTCATGCTTGACAGAGCTATGGGACAATATGTACCTTATATTTTCAATGAGAAACCGGAGCTTAAGGAGCAGTTTTCCGGCTTTACTTACTATTCAAATGTGATATCCTTTGGAGGGCAGACGAATTTCGGAGCTCCGGCCTTGTTTGGAGGTTATGAGTATACTCCTTATGAAATGAATAAAAGAAGCAGTGAGTCGCTGATGAGTAAGCATAACGAGGCGCTGAAGGTGATGCCGGTACTGTTTGATCAAAATGATTTTAATGTTACTGTCTGTGATCCTCCTTATGCGAATTATCAGTGGATACCGGATTTGTCAATTTACGATGAATACCCGGAAATCAACAAATATATAACAAAAGGGAAATTCAGTGACGCTTCGTCCAAGGAGCGTTTTGTACAAAACAATACAAGGAATTTTTTCTGTTACGGAATTTTAAAGGCGGCGCCGCTTTGCTTTCAGGAGGTTCTGTACGACCGCGGAGTATATAATCAGAGCGATTCTGTGCAGGATGAGGTATATTCCGGACAAACGGCAGACAGCACGCTTACTTCGGCCGGTATAAACCCGGCATTTATGGAGTGCTACAATGTTTTAACGAATCTGCCCCTGATTACCGATGTTTCAGACGGAGCTGATAACACCTTTTTAATGATGACGAACGATATAACGCATGAGCCTATGATGCTGCAGGAGCCTGAATATACTCCGTCAAACAGTGTTGACAACACAGAATATGAGGAAAATAATAAGGATAGATTTACTCTGAACGGCAAAACTCTGAAAATGGAAACGGAACAGCAGGTTATTCATTATCAGACCAACATGGCGACTATGATCCAGCTCGGAAAATGGTTTGACTATATGCGCGAAAACGGAGTATATGACAATACAAGAATAATTTTGGTGTCGGATCACGGAAGGCTGCTTGAACATTCTGATGAGCTTATGCTGGAAGACGGCATGGATTTGGCGTATTATTATCCTCTTCTGATGGTCAAGGATTTTAACAGCAGCGGATTTGTGACAAGCGATGAGTTTATGACGAACGGCGATGTTCCGACATTGGCTACCGGAGGAATCATTGACAATCCGGTAAACCCGTTTACTGGAAAGCTGATTAACGCTGATGAAAAAACAGCCCACGATCAATATATTATAGCTTCGTTTGCATGGGATGTAAATACTAATAACGGCAATAAATTTCTTCCGTCAAAATGGTATGCGGTTCACGACAGCCTTTGGAACAAGGAGAATTGGAAGGTCGTTCAAGAATCCGATATCCTGCCGGAAGAATAAACTAAGGTACGAGGTTTTTGAGAATAGGCGTCGGAAACGAGCCTTAAAGAGGACAACGCGGGAATTATGGCGGACGGACTGTCAGGGCGACCTTGTCTCTATGCCGACCGTTGTTGATTTGAAGCTTGCCGCTTAATTAAAAAAGTCAGTCTCATTATATGTTATGAGTCTGACTTTTTATTATGGGTTCGGGGAGATAAGCTGAATTAGGCTGAGCGTTTACGTAAAAATAAAATCTATTTTATGAAATCAAACTCAAAGTCGTATATCGAAACCGAGTCTCCGTCTTCGCAGCCGCTTTCCTCCAGTTTTTCGATTACGCCGCTTGATTTAAGTATCCGCTGAAAATAGCGCAGTGAATCGCGGTCTTCAAAGTTCACAGAACCTATAAGTCTCCAGAGCCAGTCTGCTTCGACATAGAAAGTGCCTCCCTCGCGGCGGATTTCCACGTCGTGGTTTTCGCGGTCGATAACCTTTTCCTCCGGACGGCCGGTAAATTCTGTTTCGTATACGACTACCGGGGGAAGTGTAAGGAGACGTTTTTGTACGGTAAGTACCATTTGCATTATATTTTGTTTTGTCGCTGCGGAGATGAAAATCAGCTCGAGATTTTTACCGGCGGCATAATCTTTTAAACGGTCTGTTATTGCCGGATTGGTTATTGCGTCGCATTTATTGGCAATCAATATCTGAGGAAGATTTGCAAGCGACTGACTGAAACTGAAAAGCTCACAGTTTATCTTTTCGATATCGTCTATTGGATCGCGCCCGGTAGTTCCGGAAATGTCCACAACATGGAGGAGCATACGGCAGCGTTCAATATGGCGCAGAAAGTCGTGTCCGAGGCCGGCGCCATCTGCTGCTCCCTCGATAAGTCCGGGAATATCGGCGGCGACGAATCCGGGACCGTCGGGAACGCTTACAACTCCGAGATTAGGAGACAGCGTGGTAAAATGATAGTCTGCAATTTTAGGACGGGCTGCCGAGATAACCGAGAGAATTGTAGACTTGCCTACATTAGGGTAGCCTATAAGTCCGACGTCCGCAATCATTTTAAGCTCTAAAATAACGTCGCGTTCTTCACCGCGGAGACCACTCTTTGCAAATCGGGGAGTTCTGCGGGTAGGCGTTGCAAAATGGCGGTTTCCCCAGCCTCCGCGGCCTCCGCGGCATAAGATAAAACGGTCGCATCCTGTCATGTCTTTGATAACGAGACCACTTTCAGCATCCTTTATAACGGTTCCCGGCGGAACTTTCAGGACAATATCGCTTCCGTTAGCTCCGTGAAACTTTGCGCCTGAACCGTCACCCCCTTTTTCCGCG
>CABPZV010000192.1 GCA_902462015.1 uncultured Eubacteriales bacterium
AGTATGCGATGGGCAGGATTCAAGATGAGATTTCTACGGTGCGGGAATATGTCGGTCTCTACGAACACGCACCGCAGATGAAAGCTGCCGATGTCTCCGATTACAGACATCTTGCCGCCTTCGGAGATACGGTGTTGGCGGCAACCTACAGCGAAAAGAACGGCTTTATACGGCAAGGCCGAGGACGCCAAGCAGCTTGCACGACTTGCTGAAAATCTTGATTGTTTTACCTTAGTTAAAGAAGAGTCGGGCTACGAGCGGTATAAAAATGTGACCTTGTACGCCTCCTGGACGAAAGCCTCCGGAGAGCCGGAAAATCCCGGTAAGGACATGGTGAAGGAACTCCAAAGCACGGGGGAGACAAAGGCAAAAATCGAATTTGCGACAGAGGTCAGCAAGGATTACAAGCTGGATATCAAGTCCATCGAGGTCAAGAAGGAATTGGCAGATAAGAATGTGAAATTCGTTGCGGACATCAATGTGCTGGACGGAAACAACAATGTTGTGAAGATCAGCAACATCAAAATGAAGATCAGAATTGCTCTGCCGGAAAATTTGAAGAGGTATGACAAATACGAAATTGTCTATATTTCGAATGGAGAGATTAAAGAAACCATACCTGCTGCAGTAGAAAACGGTTATATTGTATTTGAAACAAACCATTTGAGTCAATATGGAATCATTGCGACAAATACCGGCAATGGGACAAAAAGCCCGCAGACCGGCGATAACAGTAACCTTGCTTTGTGGTTTGCCGTTCTGTTCATCAGTGGCGGTGTTTTGACCGTATTCAGTATTGCAAGCAAGAAGAAAAGAGTCGGCATAAACAAATAGCACTGAAAACCCGAAGTACCCCCATAGCAAACGGGCAGTGACTGAAAGGCCGTCACTGCCCGTTTATAAAAATAAAGGGCATAACTTGAATGCACATGGACGGCGGGCGGCAAGAAAAAAATCGTATGGCGATGCATCAACCGCCTTGACTTCGGAAAGAAATACTGCCGAAACTCACCCACCGTAGAGGAAAGCATTCTGCAAAGGGCTGTGATGGCGGCGATCATGAAAACGGCAGCCCGAAACACTGAGGTGCTGCAAATGCTGAAGCTGCACATCGGCATGGGCTTGGAGGGTGAAAGAAGCGAGGATAACAGCATTGACCTTCAGGTGCAGATCGCCGAGATCGACGCAGAATTCCGAAAAATGCTCGACCGTGTATCCACAGAAACAGTGGACGCCTTTGATGAGGAAACCGCAACTCGTCTCATGAATGAAAAAAGCCGCTTGCAACAGCAGCTCGGCAGTATAGCCGATGCAGAGCAGCGGCGAGAAAATGCAAAATCCCGACTCGATGACATCTACATGATACTCGACGGCATAAAGAACCATCCGATGGAATACGATGACCAAATCGTCCGCCAACTGCTTGAATGCATGGTAGTGGACTCAAAAGAACGAATCACCGTGATATTCAAAGGCGGCATCGAGGTGGTGCAGCCGCTGACCGAATGACAGCGGTTCACCGCTGCCCCAACCTTGAAGGCTCAAGATTTTTCGTAAGAGTTCAAGTACCTATGCAAAACCAGCGAAAAAAACTTTTTATAGTCCTCCCACAAGGAATGATAATCCGAACTACATTATCCAAGTGGGTAATGTGTTCGGATTTATCACTTCTATTGAGAATATTATATAAAAGCCCTCCGGCTATGAATAGCGCCCCATTCGTTAGGCAAGTATGGTAAAATACTTGTACTAAGGAATGGGGCGTTTTTTATTATAGCGGAAACGAGGGAGACTGAGTAGTTTTTTGACAGTCTGAGGACCTATAAGGGCCTATTGCGGGCGGAATCCTCTTAAGGATTTTTTATTTATGCCTTGAGATTCTTACTACCCGCAAACGGGTCTATAAATTCCTTTATGCTAATCTGGTCAGACATTTTATCCTCCTGTATGTACGCATTTATCGCTTTCTTGTTGCGGTCCGCCGTATCCGCAAAATATAATCTTCCCCCAAAGTGTCTGTACCCGTACTTATACTTCAGGTTAGCATGTCAGTCAAATATCATTAGGCTACTCCTTTACTTCAGGTACCCCATGATTTGCGATACACTGTACTTCGACGGGTTGCCTATCAGCATGTGGATATAGTCCGGGCATTTCCTCCTTTAATAAATAACTTCATTACAGCAAAGGATTCCCCTGAATCTGATCTAATATCGATTATCATCTCGTCCTCTCTTGCCAAAAATATGTGTAGGAGATCTCCTTCAACAGCTTGTTTTCTGTATTCAATACAAAGACGAGTAACCGAAGATGGATTGAAATTGGCTATGGTAGCCAGCGCTATCTTGATATATTCTGAATTGTTAAGATGACGATTACTATCCAGTTCTAATCTGCTGACAATATGTTCTCCGACTTTTCGGATGTTGCATTCTCCGCTATATCGAATCCGCCTGCCAAGATATTCCATATCCAGCTTATCTTCATTCATTTTGCGATTGCGATCCATAACCTCGTTCGGTATTCTCATAATCTGTAATTTGGCAAGATCAACCAGAGACCAGACAGAGTTTGCCCGGACGATTATATCGTCACGAACCGTCTTAATGTAGAAATTCCGTTCTTCTGAACTGCCCCTGTCCTCATACGCAAATGTACCAACTATTATTTCTTCCCCGCATTTCGGATAACGGGATATATCGACTTGCCAAAAGTAGATGAACCATCCCAGGCCCTTCATTATAAGATCTTGTGTGCCAACCCCTGTATCGTCGCATTCAAAGTGAAAAACATTCTGAAAGCAATCAATCACTGCACTTAGAGACATTTCCCCGTTGAAGGCGGAATCTGTATATCTGACCCTTGTCTTATATTCATACATCTTGCCCAAAACTCCTTTGAGAATATCCGCTTCACACAATTTCTAATCAATCAGCACACAGGGGACGAAACTACTAAAATTGATTATAAATGAATTCCGGAGCTGTTGATAAATTAGCGTACATTAAATACAAATATGAAGCTATCACCATAAGAAACACCTTTAAAATCGTCAGGAAATTCCTGATGGTTTCATTTTCCAAAAATTCACGGATCTTTTTCATCTCTACCCTCCGCATTTAATAACTTATTTTTGAAAAAGTAAAATCATCTACCACTGCACAGGTACTACTTATTGCAGCAACATCGTACTTTATTTGGTATATGCTTCCCTTTTCCAGGAAATAAATACTGTCCACATACACATCCCCCCAAGCCATTCGCACCGTATAAGTGCCGGATTCACCTGTGTGCAGATATGTACCGCTACGATATTCCGCTTTATTTGTGTGATCCAGTTCTGTCTGCTCATGAGGCAAACTGATGGTAATCGCATCAGTTTGTCCATAGCCGGCCAACCGATAGGACCCGTCATTCTGCACTTCTGCACCATCCGAAGCTGCAGTTGCTTCCGGCGTCAGTATTTCATAAGCGGTAGTGTCGGTGATCGGCTGATTGTTGTAAAACTCATATACTGCACGATCCAGATATACCCAGCCTTTCCATCCCAGGTGCATGATATCACGCAGAAAATAAATTTCGTATTCCTTCTGCGAGAAATCAGCCAATTTCACATTATATTCTCGGCATATATCTCGGATATTCTGGTAATACGTATTGCGATCCGCTTTTGAGAATTCAGCATAATCATACCACCGACCATTGACCGGAGCGCTAATAATCAGCGGCTCAATATTTAATTCTTTGCACACATCCAGGAACAACCGAAAATCATCGTATTCCGGAGACTCCACATAGCTTGCGTCGGAATAGCTGCCTTTCAGGGAAGCTATTTTATCTGCCATGTAGGTGGTGTAATAATCGTCATTTACGCCAAAGGTGTTGTTCGTGCAACTTTCGACACCGAGGTCTGCCGATTTCAGCATCAATTCATTCCAGTTGATGTCC
>CABPZV010000193.1 GCA_902462015.1 uncultured Eubacteriales bacterium
ATAAGCGGCTTTGCGGGTGCGTTTTCCGCGTGGCAAGGGTTTTATACCTTTTTTCTCAAAAACGCCTTTCTACTGCGTAACAAATCTGTGGTAATTATCTGAGGAAGCATAGACCACCTATCTTGGAAAAGCCTACGTTGGATTATCCAACATTGGAAAAACCTACGTTGGAAAATCCAATGCAATTAAATAAAGATATAAATAACTAAAGAAATACAAAATACGGATTTAATCAAATATCCATTCCCTTCCTTTCTCTAATCCCTCTCCTTTGGGGCAAAGCAAAGCGGCAGAGCCGCCGGAATGAAAAAGAATGGAACGGAAACGGCAATATAAAAATATCGTTTGCTATGTTACGCAGTAGAACCTCATTTTTAAGGGTGGGAGTATAAAACCATTACCCCTGCCCTTATCTCCGCTGTAATGCCGCTTAAATCAAGCGAAAAGCACACTCTATCGCGTGACATTCCATAATGGATAGAGAGCGTAAGCGGTTTATCCGATTGCGCTCTCTTGGCTGCCCGACAGCAAAGACAGGGAAAGCCGTCAAGGACGCGTAAGCGTGAAATTTATCCTTGACGGCTTTTTCTGACTTTGCTACTTCTTACCTGTCAAAACGGAATTGCAGGATAGCTTTGATAAGCTGTGCTTTCAGACAGTCTTGAATATCGTCGTTAATATGTCCGCGATAGGTAGACAGATATTTAATCCGCGCTGTGTAATACCGCAGTACCGCGTCTATGGCTTCCGGCTCGCCGGCAACAGCTTTCTCAATGGTTTCAAAGGGTATCAGTTTCTTATTCCTCATGTTTGTTTTCCTCCAGTTCTTTTCTTAACTGCTTCAATGCCGCGAGTTTCCAGTAGTTGACTGTACTTCTGCTTCTTCCGTACTCATTCCCGATTTTTCTTTCGCTGTAACCGAGGAAGAAATTCATCAGCAGAACAGTACGCCTTTGTTCTGACAGATTCGCTAATGCGTCGGCTAACCGTTTACTTGTAACGACAACTTCTTTCCCTTGCACGACAAAAATAGTCGGCTTTTCATAAACATACTTCTCAAAGTAGTCGTCGGTTGCAAACGGTTCAAAAGACGTTTCCGACATCAGATAGTCAAGCGACACTTCATGCTTCTGTTTCCGTCCAAAATCGCGGTACGCGCTGATTACCGCATTGCGGAGAACGATTTTACAGAACGCGGCAAAGGCATATTCGATATGCTCCATGAATTGTTCAGAATACTTCATCATAACTCACCCCCTTTCTTCCCAGTAGGGGGCTATTACAACAAACGCCCATGCAGGCATAAAACCGCATAGGCGTTTGGTAATATGAGTTATTTAAGTAATTATGATGATTTGTGTATTCATCTTCATAACCGCAAAATCCCGTTGCATGGAATAGGCTTTTTTTAACAATGGAATAGAATTAAAAATGTGAAAAAGAAACATGGCAATATCTCCCGACACCGCCATGTACATAAAAATAATTGTGTATTTACCGCTATTCCATTTTATATACAGGAAATGGCGGTTTGTTTTCCCATCACAAAACAGAAAGAGCCCATAATCATAAGATTTATTTCTTGTGATTATCGGCTCTGCGTCAATGCGTCTGGCTCTGTGATAACTGAAATATTCAGATTTTTTACATTGATAAGATTTTCCCGCTTACACTTCGGACAGTATAGTGGGAAATTCTTTATTTCTGTATCTTCCCGTATTCTTAATCGAGTTTTATTATTGCATACAGGACATAAAATCCATTTTTCTTTTTGCAATGCACCACCTCATTTCTAATCAGACTACTTTCAATGGAAATCATAAACAGAGTGTTGGAAAATCACTTGTTTCCCCAAAATAGTAATTGCTTTCTCGTTACATTGATTTACGCACCGATAACATAAGATACACCGTCCGTTTGCTACAATCTTACATTTGGATAATGACAAATTATTCATAGGACACACCAATGCACATTTCCCGCACTTTATACAAGCGTCGGTATCTATCTGTATTTTGTCTGAATATTCTTGTGTTTTATGGTAAAACCAAAGCCGCTGTCCCAAAAGCCCTGCAATATGGCATAAAAATCCCAAACCGTCTTTAGTTGGAGTACCATTTTTCAAATTGCACACCGCTGATTTTATGCGTTCTTCTGCTTGTATAACAATTTGCTTATTTTGGGCCGGAGTACGCTTTAAGGCTTTTACATCACAAATGCAATCCGGCATTTTCAAATGAAGTCCACCCCATACCTGTGCGCCGTATCGTTTGAACAATCTTGCAGATACACCCGCACCGTCGCCGCTAAACAGTCCCATTGTTGCAATAATGAAAACACGTTTTCCTTTCCATATATCAGAATTTTCGCAGATAAAATCCCGTACAATTTTAGGCAAGTTACTGTAATAGATTGGATAAGCAAAAATGATGTCTTTATGATATGTAACTTTTTCCATTGTACCTGTATCTTCTAAAGGGGTTATTTCAATGTTCCTATCATATAGAGCAACAAACTTTTCTAAACAATATTTTGTATTTCCTGTTCCGCTAAAATAAATCCCTATCATATTTTTTCTCCCGTATTATCTAAAAAGGAAAGTTGAAAAACGTCCATAAAATCAATGACTTTCTCTCTCCAATCATTATCATAATTTACATTATTCATGGTGGCTAATGAAGTAACACCATGTATAAAAGCCCAAATGGTTATGATAATATCATTTTGCTTTTCTTCCGAATAGTGCGTCTGCCCTAATAATTTACTTGCAATATTTTTATAGATAATATAAGGTTTATAGTTTTGGTCGTCTGGTATTGATAATGATAAATCAATTTTTATATTGGATTGAGAATATAAAAATTGAAAATAAGCGGGGTTGTCTACAAAGAAAGATACATAGGCTATCCCCATATCTTTCAATATTTCTGCAACATTATTATTCTTTTGAACGGCACTTTCTAATTGTTTAGAAAATCTATCTGTGATAAATAATTGCATTGCTTCAAGCAATTCTTCTTTATTTTGAAAATGGCTATAAGGAGCAGCATGGCTGACACCACACGCCGCAGCTACCTTTCTCAAAGAAAAAGCATTTACTCCCTCTGTACTTACAATCTGAATACCTGTTTCAATCAAAGCATTTCGCAAGTCCTTGTGATGATAAGTCTGTCGTTGCTGTGCCATGTTAATTCCTCCAATCTTTACACTGTCTATATTATAAGGTTTAAACTTTACGGCGTCAAGTTTGAGGGGGATTTTAAGTTGTGATACTTGAAATTATTTTTCCATAAACGGTTATTTATTTGGCATTTCAAAAACTTTTCCGTAATAAGAGATAAGAAAAACTTTTTGAAAAATTTTCGCTTAAACTTTGGCACAATCGCCTTGCGCGGTGTAGTAGGTAGTGAAAGGAATTTGAGAGGGTTTGGGATACTTCCCAACAAGCAAAATGCGGTGCATTTTACGGAAAGGGTACCCTTTTCCTATGCTTGCTACGAAACTTATCACATTACAAATCAAAGAAAGGACGGAAAGGAATGGAACGGAAACACAAAATCAAGGACGGGCATATCGTAGTAGAAAATCCGCTGTTTCAAGAGTTGCCTACGCATGAAGTAACGATAAAATCCGGCAGGACGCTCTATCGGTTTACGGGGAGTTATGACGGAGAAAGGAGCCTGCCCCATAAGGTTTTACGCCTCATGGAGCAGGAAAAGGACAAAAAAGATGTTGATTAAAAATACAGGAGCCGATACAATAAAGACAAGCAATCCTGTATTGGCAGACTGCCCGCCGACGAAAGGAGCAGAAACTATGTTAAGGCAGTCTGACAAAATTACCGCCCTCTATTGCCGCTTATCGCGCGACGACGAATTACAG
>CABPZV010000194.1 GCA_902462015.1 uncultured Eubacteriales bacterium
AGAGTATTTGCGGCGAAAAGGATATATTACCGATTTCACGGGTACGCATTGGAAGATACGGTTGCCGCAGTACGAGCATTTTACAAGGCTGGACACATTGGATAAAAGGTGGACGCCCGAAAATATCCAAAGGACAATGGGCGCATACGCTTCTTTTGGAAACCGCAGAGCGACAATTAACTATCCTACCCAAATGCCGCAGGATTTGCGGGACTGGTTTAAGCCTTTTCAAAAAACAAACCATATCTACAAACTGTACCTGCACTACTGCTATCTGCTGGGTATTCTGCCGAAGAATACGGATTACAAGCCTACAAGTCCATACCTCAAGGAGGACTTAAAGAAACTCGATGAATTTTCCGAACAGGTGCGATATATGGGCGAATACGGTATTGAAACTTTTGACGATCTGTATGCGGACAGAGAAAAATTGCAAAGCGAAATGGATAAACTGATTGCCTATCGCACCAAACTGCAAAATAAAATCCGCAGAGCGTCACCAGCCGAAAAGGAAACCCTGCGGCAGGAAAAGTCAGACGTTACGGAGAGGATAACAGAACTCAGAAAACAACTAAAATTAAACAAGGGCATTGAGGAACGGTCTGTTAAAATCCAAGAGAAAACCGATATGCTTTATGCCAACGAGTACAGAGCAAAAGAGGAAATGCAACACAAAAAACCACAGCGAAAGGAGCGTGACGCACGATGACAGACAATATCCTTTATCTTGATGAGAAGGGCTATCCTTGCGACGATTACAGAGATATTCATGAAGCGATTGAAGAAACGACGAAAATGCTTCTGTCAATGACAAAAGAAGAACGCATAGACTGGTTTCGCAAAAGCCAATATCCGTATCCTATAAACTTTGATATGGAAATCGGCAATACGGTCTACTCCGTATCCAGTCATTTTAACAGAACCGCAAACGAGAGTTTCTTAGAAAAAGCACAGCGGATTATTTTAATGAATCTGTGAAAACATCAAATTTACCGCATTAAAGCGTTGAACTTTAGCGGCAGATATGGTATGATAAGGATACCTACAAATCATATCATATCTGGCTGCGGAAAGGAGTTATATGAACACAAAACAGTCAGATAAACGAATTACTGCCCTGTATGCAAGGCTTTCCCGTGATGACGAAAAAGACGGCATTTCTGGCAGTATACAAAACCAAAAAGTCATTCTTGAAAAATACGCAAAGGACAATAAGCTGCCAAATCCCCGTTTCTTCTATGACGACGGATTTTCTGGTGTCACCTTTACAAGACCGGCATTTATGGAAATTATGGAGCTTGCCGAACAGGGTATGATAGGGACTATCGTTGTCAAAGACCATTCCCGGCTTGGCAGAAATCGCCTTGTTGTCGGTCAGCTTTTGGAGGAAGATTTTGTCCGTTTAGATATTCGATATATCGCCATAATGGACAATATTGACACTGAAAAAGGGATCAGCGATATTGTGCCGATGTAGGATTTATTTAACGAATGGCACGCAAAGAACACCAGCGACAAAGTGCGTAAGGTAATGCAGAGCAAAGGAATGTCGGGCAAACCGCTAACCACAAATCCGCCTTTCGGGTATATGAAAAGTCCCGATAACAAGGACGAGTGGATTGTGGACGAGCCTGCTGCAAAGATTGTCAGACAAATATTCAGTCTTTGTGTTGAGGGACTTGGACCGACGCAGATAGCCAAAAAGCTCCGTTCTGAAAAGGTGCTTACTCCTACGGAATATTGGAACAGTATCGGCAGAAAATGCAGTAAGCCGCCCGCCATTCCGTATGGCTGGGTAGCGGATACGGTATCGGGGATTCTTGACAAGCAGGAGTATTGCGGCGATACAGTCAATTTTAGAACTTACCGCAAGTCTTTCAAAATGAAGAAAAAGCTCGACAAACCGAAAGATGAATGGAAAGTATTTCCCGATACTCACCCTGCAATCATTGACCGAGAAACCTTTGAGTTGGTGCAGGAATTACGCAAGCACCGCCGCAGACCTAACCGCACAGGCGAAATCAGTATGTTTTCGGGACTGCTCTATTGTGCCGACTGCGGAGAAAAACTGTATTACAGCGTAACCAATAACTACAAGCGGGAGCAAGCCTACTTCTTCTGTTCTGCTTACCGTAAAAACTCTGAGGTATGCTCTGCCCACTATATCCGTGAAAAAGTCGTGGAGCAGCTTGTACTTGAGAGTATGCAGAGGGTACTGTGGTATGTGCAGAGCTACGAAAAGCTATTCGCACAAAGGCAGTTGGAGGAATTCGGCGAGAAGCAAAAGAAAGAGCTTGCTGAAAAGCGCAGGGAGCTTGATAAGGCAAAGCTACGTGTTCGGGAGATTGACGGAGTTATCCAAAAGCTCTATGAGGACAACGTAACAGGTAAAATCAGCGATGAGCGATTTGCCACGATGTCGATGTCCCTTGAAAATGAGCAGAGCGAGTTGAAAGACCGTATTCCTACTTTGGAAAATGAGCTTGAAAATGCCAAAATCAAAACCGAAAGCTTACAAAGGTTTATTGACAAAGCAAAGAGAATTACCCGTCTTGAAGCCCTCACTCCCGAATTGGTACAAGAGTTTATCGAGAAAATCGTGGTATCTGCACCCGAATACAAGGACGGAAAGCGCTATCAGGAGGTTGCAATCCACTACAACGGTGTTGGCATTATCCGTGAGCCGACAGCCGAAGAAATGGAAGAATACTTCCAAGAACACATCAGTAAAAAGCCTTTCTTAAAGGCAAAAACGGCATAGCCAATGGCTACACCGCATTCACACAACAATATTTAATTTAGATACAAAGCCGCTTGGGGCACCTTCCTTACGGAGGGTGCCCCAAGATGACGATTTTTTTATATGTAAAACTAATCGAAATAACCACAGACATTCACTTTGAGTTATATTATAATTCAATTTGTCGAATTTCTTTTAAAATTCAAATAGTCCTGGAGAATTATCTCTGCTGAAAGCGTATCGACTGCCGCTTTTCTTTTTTTTCCACGTGTATTAGTTTCGTTCATAAATGTACTGGCTGCCATTGTAGTTCTGCGCTCGTCAAACATTCTCACAGGAATTCCTGTACGAAGCTCAAGCTTTTTTGCAAATGCCGACGCCTTTTCACTCCGTGCGCCATGTGTACCATCCATATTGACCGGATCACCTACAACAATCTCCGAAATGTTTTTTCCGTCTATCGCAGACATAATTTTTTCAATCAGGCGTTTTTCTCCGCCTGCCTCCAACGTACAAAGTCCGCTTGCGAGAAATCCGCTTTCATCACTGAGCGCAAGTCCTGTTCTGACATCACCATAATCTATTCCCAACACTCTTCCGGCTCCCATAAATTCACCTCACATTCAAAGCCAAATTAATATACAGTTAAACAAAGCCTTCTCAATCGTAAAATACGAAATCAATTCCGTTGTTTTTTACAAGTGAATACAAATCCGAAGACGTAGGCATAGATGATGCAGATCCTTTTGTCGCCAGCGTCCACGCCTTAGCAAGCGCCGCATATGTACATGCGTGATTAATATCCCGTCCCCTATCCACAGAGCCACGTATATAATCGAGAGTCAGTGCGCCGATATACGATTCCTCAGAAGCAGACAAATCGACTGGAATGATGGAAAACGGCGATATCATCTCGTGATATTTATTATCGCTTAGAAAAATACCTCGCTTATCGTCAAGCAGAATAATAGTGTATCTTGTTTTGACACGCTGTTCGATTATTCCTGCCGCCCTTAAACAAGTCTGCTCTCCCGACGGCACAACACCGGTAAATGCTTCTGCAGCCGCTGAATCGACAATCACTATATCTGCTTTCGTCAGCTTTTCAAGCGACAGTTCCAGATC
>CABPZV010000195.1 GCA_902462015.1 uncultured Eubacteriales bacterium
AAAACTTTTATAAAAATTATATCATAAAAATATTAAAATTTCTATATATAAAAATTAAAATGGGAGTTAGGAGAGGGAGGTTATTTACTTATTATACTTAACACACCAATTAAATATTTTCACAGAAGATTTTTGGCATACCGATGATAACGGGACTTAACAATGGAGTTTTTTATTCTTCCAACCCTAATGTATCTTCTATAGGCAAGGAAAGTACAATTCCCTGCGCCGGAGAATTGAAACCATACTTTTTGCTGATTGCAGACATAATATCATATTTTTTATCTTTTGGAACAATTATAGCAAGGGCTTCCTGTTCTTCCTGAAGAGAAATTCCCCAAAACTGCATGGGAGCGTCAAGTCCGCAGCGCCTGCCTTTTATGACTGTTCCCCCTCTTGCTCCGGCCGCCCTGGCTGTGTCGACAACTTCGTCGCTATATCCCTGATTTACAGTTGCTATTATCATAGAGTATGCGGTTTCGCCTGACATGATATTTTCCTCCTGTTTGATTTCATCTATAAGACTGTTTTTTTGTTCTATAATGAAACGCGCCATATTTACCTGTACTCCGCGAAGCGGAATACTGACGGCAATTCCCCGTCCGCGTTTTTTCAGGCACAACGCCTCGTTCATTTTTGCAAAAAGCCGGTGTACCATATTTTTAGGCAATACCCAAAATGTTAAAAGACGGTCGCTTTCTCCAAGTCCGCAAACCTGAAGCACCTCGGAGCTTGCAGTGCCTAAACCGCGGAATTGAAAACGCATCGGAATACCTGCTTCGTCTAAAAGAGTGTGAAGCTTTAGTTCTGTCTTGCTGTCTGTAATCGACAGTATCATCCGCAAAGAGAGATTTTTTAATTTTTCCTGCATGATTAATCTTCCTCCAATTCCAGAATATCATTGTCATCATCATGAGTTTCCTTTTCAGATATATGGACTTTTTGATTTTTTGATCTTATATTATATAGAAGTCCCATGATTTGAACAGCAATGAGCGGAGCTAATGCAACCAGTGCGACAACGCCAAAGGCGTCTGTAACTACATTTCCGCCGGACGCACTGCATGCTCCTATCGCAAGAGGCAGCAAAAAAGTTGAAGTCATCGGTCCGCTGGCAACTCCGCCGGAGTCAAATGCAATGCCAACAAAGATAGGCGGAACAAAGCGCGCCATAATTAGTGCTGCCAAATATCCGGGAATAATAATGCAATATATATTTATACCTGTAAGCACACGCAGCATTGCAAGCGCTACAGCAGCCGCTACACTGACCGAGAGACACGTGTTCATTGATTTGTAAGAAATTGTTCCGTTCGTTATGCTTTCAACCTGGTGATTCAGCACCTGTACGGCCGGCTCTGCCTTAACAATATAATAACCGATCAGTACACCTATAGGAATCAGCAGCCATCTGACAGAACCCTCTCCCATTCCGGCGCCGATTAAGTTTCCGACAGGTGCAAATCCGACATTCACTCCGGTTAAAAATAAAATTAAACCTATAATCGTATAGAGAAAACCTATGAGCATTTTCAATAACTGATGCTTGTGATAGCGATGGCATATAAGCTGAAATACAATAAATACTCCCAGGATAGGAGACATTGAAAGCAGAACCTCTCTTGTATAATGCGGCAGCTGAATCGCAAGCTCCCTCACGACGTCTCGCATAGTGTTAATTTGCGAAATTTCCGTAACAGTATACGAGGCTTCTGATGGATTGTAGAAAATGCCTAACAGCATGACCATCAATATCGGTCCGATACTGCACAGCGCAATGAGTCCGAAGCTGTCCCCGGCTCCGTCTTTGTCGCTTCTTGAAGATGAAAGTCCTATACCTAAAGCCATTATAAACGGAACCGTGATAGGTCCGGTTGTTACTCCGCCTGCGTCAAATGCTACCGATAAGAAATTTGCCGGGACAAATGCAGAAACGGCAAAAAGGAGTATGTACATTATCGAGAGAATTAACGAAAGCGGAATTTTGAACAATACACGCAGTACGGCGATTGTTGTGAATATGCCGACTCCAAGTGCAACCGTCCAGATTAAAACCTGATTGGGAATTGACGGCACCTGTTCAGCGAGCACCTGTAAATCCGGTTCTGCTACAGTTATGATAGCACCCATAAAAAAGCAGATTATAGTAATTATTACAAGCTTTTTACTTTTGAACAGTTGTCCGCCGATTCCTTCACCAAGCGGTGTCATAGACATCTCAGCTCCAAGCTGGAAAAATCCCATTCCGATAATAAGCAAAAGAGCGCCTCCCATAAAAAGCGCAATTGTGCCGATTTCGAGCGGAACAGCGAATATACTGAGCAACAATACTATTACTGTAATGGGAAGAGTCGCAGAGAGCGCTTCCTTTGTTTTTTCTTTTAATTTTTCATTCAAATTTAGTATCCCTTTCTAATATTTATTTTCAGCAAAAGTTAAAACTATATTTTGTTTTTAATTTCTAACGTAAAGTTTCTGTTCTTCTATCCAATGACAAAGATCATCCCACACTGTTTCTTTTCCGGTTTCATTCAAAATTTCATGACGCATTTCAGAATACAGCTTTCCCTTACAGTTATGATATCCGAGTTCCTGCATAAATGCAACAGCCTGTTCAAAAGCTCTGCGGTTTACGATACAAGGATCCTGTTCTCCGGCTACAAAGATAATTGGAATGGTCGGCTTGTTCAAAGCCCATCCATTTTTCTTATATGTGCATATCATTAATTCAAATAAGGTATTAAAACCATTTAAAGTAAATACAAATCCACACCGTGAATCCTCATCATATGCCTTTACTACTTCTTCATTACTGCAGATCCAAGAGTTTTCGCTGTTTGGATTTTGTATATTCCGATTAAAAGCGCCAAAGGCAATTTTTTGTACAAGTTCGCTGCGATAATATTCTCCCTTAAATTTGCGTATCAAAGCTACTAAAAGCCGGCCAAGCCTTGCCATAGAATTGCGGCTTGGTGAACCGCAGACTATTAATCCATCAATATCTTCATCATATTTGCGAGTATAACAGCGTACTACCATAGACCCCATACTGTGACCCAGAAGTACAACCGGCAGTCCCGGAAAACGTTTTTTAATATAAAGTGTAATCTGATGCGCATCTTCTACAATTGCGGCGCTGCCGTTTTTATAGAAATAGCCATAGTCATCCGAACAGCGTACGCTCTCACCATGACCCCGGTGATCATGAATAATAGTGATATACCCAATCTGTGTAAAATATTCCATAACACTCTGATAACGCTCACGATGTTCGGCCATGCCATGCACAAATTGAATAATGCCCACCGGGTTCTCAGGAATACGAATACTGATTCCAAGTGGGAGATCATCATAAATACTATTTATAGATAACTCTTCTTTTTTCATAACTATGACCATTCCTTTTGCATATACTTACGGTTTATTCTCTTCCAGCAGTGATGAAATGTCAGAACCATGACAGTTATGGTACGTAATTATAGTCTTAAATATATCTTTCAGATTTACTACGGTATCACTTGCAGAAACTCAGAATTTCTTTCAGAGTTTTTCTTTCTGTTAAAGTCAGGCTGTTACTATGATCTGATTTATATTATGCGTAATTATTTTAATTAATTATATCATTTAAATTTATACAAATTAATTATGCATCAAAAAATATTCGTAAATTTCAATGATAAGGCCTGTAAATTATCATTTTTGCGGAATGAGTACATTTACGATTTCAAAGTATCTATATCACTTTATAGTTATAGCGATAATAATCAAACTTTAATTATATAATTTCAAATAGAGGTTTACAAGATTTTCATTATAAAAAGACCTCGGAGAAGAAATTCTCC
>CABPZV010000196.1 GCA_902462015.1 uncultured Eubacteriales bacterium
AGCAAATAAAACTAATTATTTTTTAATGTTAGCTATTGTAAAATTAACAATTTTACTGTAAAATAAAAACAATAATATAATTACATTTCGTAATCTTAATATAAAATATCATAGTTGATTTCCACAGCTGGATTCAGCTGAAAAACATAATACACCGATTAATATGAAAGGAACAAAAAATGATTTACAAGGACTTTCAAAATTTAAAGCTTTCAGCTCTCGGAATGGGTACAATGAGGCTGCCGCTTAAAAACGGAGGTTATTCGGATATCGACAAGGCCGAAACTGAAAAAATGGTCGAATATGCTCTTCAAAACGGCATCAACTATTTTGATACCGCATGGGGATATCACGACGGACAATCGGAAACGGTTATCGGAAAAATTCTTGAAAAATATTCCCGGAAAAGCTATATGCTCGCAACAAAATTTCCAGGTTACGATCTGTCAAACATGGATAAGGTTCAGGAAATTTTTGAAAAGCAGCTTGAAAAATGCAGAGTAGATTATTTCGACTTTTATCTTGTCCATAATGTATGCGAGTTAAATATAAATGATTATCTCGACCCCAGACACGGTATACATGATTATCTTCTTTCGCAGAAGAAAAACGGCAGAATCAGACATCTCGGATTTTCAGCACACGGAAGCTACGACGTTATAGAGCGTTTCTTGGACGCTTACGGAAAAGATATGGAATTCTGCCAGCTGCAGATCAACTGGATTGACTGGAATTTCCAGAACGCTAAAACTAAAACAGAGCTTTTGCGAAAGTGGAATCTCCCTATATGGGTCATGGAACCGCTGCGCGGCGGAAAGCTGACATCTCTTCCAGACAACTATGAAAATGAATTAAAGTCGCTGCGGCCGAATGAAACAGTTACAGAATGGTCATTCCGTTTTCTTCAGTCCATTCCTGATGTTTGTGTAACATTGTCGGGAATGTCCAATTTTGAACAGCTGAAGCAAAATATAAAAATATTCGAGACTGAAAAAGCGTTGTCGGATAATGAGTTCAATATCCTGCTGAGAATGGCGGACGAAATGACGAAAAAGAAGTCTCTTTCCTGCACGGCATGCCGATACTGCACTTCCCACTGCCCTCAGGAACTTGACATTCCGCAGCTTCTTTCCCTGTATAACGAACATATATTCACCGACGGCGGATTCATCGCGCCAATGGCGCTCGCCGCATTGCCGCAGGACAAACAGCCGTCATCGTGTCTGGGCTGCAGAAGCTGTGAGGCGGTATGTCCTCAGCAGATTAAAATTTCTGAAGTTATGTCAGATTTTGCAGATAAACTAAAAGCATAAAGTTTTATATTCGTATCAGCAACGCTAACATGCAAATGAATTTCAATAAGGGGCTTGCACCGTCAAATGGCGTGGCTGCCATTCCAGTAGGCGATTGTATCTCCTACTGAATTGTGAAATGTAAACCGCCGACTGAAAGGTGATCGCCATTAAGGCTGCAGCCTTAATGGCGGGACATCTTGCCTAAGTTATAATAAGGACTAAAATCCTGATGTCAGTCTAAATAATGCATAATTCGGTACTGCCGTAAATGAGTAAAATCATTTTAGGCAGTCCGGATTTTTTTTCTTCCTGTTATCTTCAGCCACGCTGTTCTTTGCCTTGTCACAATAACCGCGGAGAAAATCGTAAAACTCAATTACGCTGCTGTTATCAAGCTTATTCAGCTTGTGTGAAACTATTATATCACGCGAGAAAAGTCCGTCCTCAATACTCAGCAGTTTTATATTACCCGACAAAACCGGTCCCCATGAAAATTCAGGCCAGAATCCCACCCCAATATTTGACGCAATCATATTCATAACAGCCATCGGACTATCGCTCTCAAACACAATTTGAGGACTAAAGCCTGAATGCTGACAAAGCTTATCGCAAATCGTCCTGAACTGACGGGAATCACTGAGACTTATAAATTTTTCACCCATAACTTCACTCAGCCGAACAGAGCTCCTGTTCTCATACTTATCAATGTTCGGCACAGCAAGGAAAATTTTTTCATTGCATACAAATGCAGTCGTCGCGTCGTCTCTCCGAAGCTGATAAAACAGTTTGGTCGATATTTGAATATCATAGATATCCTCACGGTTATTTTGAAGAAATTCAAATTTTATATCCGGATGATTCTTCTTATACTCTACAATAGCTTCGGTTAAAAATACGGAAGACGCCAAAACGTTAAGATGAATCGTTTCATTCGATAAGTTCGCCATAGTATGCAGCATCTCCGGAATTTTGTCAAGCTCTTCAAGAATCGGTACAACCTTTTTTTGAAGGTACTTACCATATTCGGATAAAACAATATTCCTTCCTTTATGTATAAAAAGCGGAACACCAAACTCATTTTCAAGATTATGAATTACCTTTGTAAGCGACGGCTGAGCAATATGAAGATTATCTGCGCTTTTTGTAATATGCTGAGTTCGTGCCACCTCGGCAAAGTATCGAAGCTGTGAAAGCTCCATTTCTGTAATCACATCCTTCTTTTCTAAAAAATTATAGCATCGCAATTCATAGCTTACAGACTATATATTCCATAGATATTATATATTTGAATTATTGATTTATCAATGATAAAATGTTAATAACAAAAAAGAAATCCAAATGGTAAAAATCTGAAAGAGAATCTTTCAGAACAAGTTTTGTTCACCGGAGATACGGAAAATCATAACTTCCAAAATCCGGTGCTGGACAAAACTTAAAGTATATACGAAAGGTCTGGTTATAGTTATGGATCAAATACTTGAAACGGTTATGTTAATTTGCTTTGGACTTTCATGGCCGTTTTCTGTGTGGAAAAATATAAAGGCTCGCTCCGCAAAAGCAATGAGCTTGCCGTTTACAATTCTGATCTTGTCAGGATATATCGCAGGAATTGCCGCAAAAATCATCACTCACAATATCAGCTATGTTCTTATTGCGTATCTGCTTAATCTTATAGTAGTCTCCGCAAATATTATAGTTTATTTTGTCAATCTGAAAATTGACAGAGAAAATATAAAGACAGAACATGAAGGGAGAAGAAAAGAAAATGCTTCAGCTTTTAAGAGACAGATTCAGGGAAATTAACAAAATTGCAGAAAAAGACGGAGTCGTCCTGCTCGGTTCCAATTATTTTACAGATTTCCCGGTTAATGAGCTTGCACAAAAATATGATTTGGAAACTCCGATATACAACCGGAGCGTGCCAAATTCAACGATTTCTGAAATATCGGATATGCTTGAGCAATGTGTTTTTGAGCTTGACCCAGCAAAGGTTTTCGTAGCTGTCGGAGATTATGATATAAAAAAACCTGATTTCAGCCCTGATGAATTTTTAAATCAATATGAATATCTTCTCTATCAAATTCATTCAAAAATAAACACAGAAATATATATAGTCTCTGTATTCTCTGATTCTCCGATCGCTGCTGCAGTTAACAAACGTCTCCGCGGACTTGCAAAAGAAAACGGCTGCAAATTTATCAACATTACATCCGCGATAAATTTTGATAACCGAGAACTTAGAGTTTTTGAAGCACTTCGATTTTATTTTCGTGTAAAGCCGATATGCTTTTCTGACGCTATGAAGTTCGCTCCAGTTAATTAAAAGAGAAACGATAGAAAAATACCCAAACAATCTTACGGCAAAACCGCCGGGAATTATTTAACTCCCGGCGGCAATTTATTATTAGTCGTTAAGCACTATAAATGTTGTAGGCATTTCATGCGGATGCCAAGTTGAACGTCATTCATATGTCCACCCCTCAACATGCATTTTCAGAAGCTTCTG
>CABPZV010000197.1 GCA_902462015.1 uncultured Eubacteriales bacterium
ATGAGAGTAGATTTTCCCGCGCCAGATACTCCTGCAAAAGAACTGATTTCGTTCTTACACGTTTGAGAGATGTATGAGAGTAAGTCGGAAATGCCTGTTTTGTTTTCCGCACTTGTTTCAAAAACTGTAAAACCGCATTTTTGGTATATTTTTTTGATTCGGCCGGAATTTTTCTCGTCAAGATCTGATTTTGAAACTATAATTACCGGTTCAATCAAATTAAATTCCGCAATAGTAATGAGCTTGTCTGTTATAATGGTTGAGGGGGAGGGATATGCCGATGAAATAATTACAAAAAGTTTGTCGAGATTTGCGAGCGGAGGTCTTATAAGTACATTTTTACGGGGAAGTATTTTTTCAATAGTGCCATTGCTTCCGTCATCGCTGTTGTGTTTAACTTCTAAATTATCATAACTGCTATTTATATTAATAAGAACTTTATCTCCAGGAAGCGGCTTTATTTTGTCATATCTGAAAATTCCTCTTGCTGAACAGGAATATTGGTTTTTATTCTTGTCGATTACAGAAAATTTACCGCCGATGCTTCTTAGAATCGTTGCCTGAATTAAGCTGTCGGATTTATCATTGCACATTTCTTTACTGATATAATAGCTTTGACTGGTCGTATCATCATTGCCGGACCCTTTCCGCGGTAAATTCGAGTTGTTTTTGCGATAATTTTTCACTTACAAATATGCCTTTCCATATTTTTACGATATATGTTTTTGACGTTACAATATGACAATTGTCTTGACAGTCATCAACATATTATTTTATTTATAGATTCCATTCTCCGCAGTAATCAAAACCTTCTTCAGGGCTGCTGTAAAAAGTAAATTCCCGATCATGATGTATCCATCTTACCGGAAAAACCGTTTCAGTAAAATCAAGAGGTACAAGCTCGTTGTTTAAAGTACATACTGTTGAAAATGCATGTGACAGATCTCTGCTTTGAGGTCCGGAGCTGTAATTAATATCAAATGCAGAAATAAATGCAATACCGCTTTTTGCTATCAGATTTATATATCTGTAAGTGAGCTCTCTTGCAGAAGATGGAATTGAGAAAGGTATTTCGGCTAAAAAATTTCCGGTTTGACTATTTCCCATCAGGGCAGGAATGAGAGAGCCGGCTATTTTTTTTACCGATGTGACATAATCATATTTTTCATACTTAGCCCGTGTTCCCAGAAGATTTGCACTTTCACAGCACAAATGGGGGACTGCGTTAAGAATACAGAAATTTATATTTCCACCGAGCTTATCACATTCTTTGTCGAATAATGTTCTTATCCCGTGAAAAAATTCTCTTGTTACTTCTGCAGACGTTTTTTTCTCGTTATAAAGCCGGTAGTCTGTATCCGGTGTCATCACGGAAAACAAGCCGGGAACCTTTCCAAAAAGATCAAATGAATCAAAATCAATACCTATAAAACGGAAGCCTGCATATATAATATTTTTCAAATCGTTGTAAATTGTATTGCATACATCCGGATTTGAAATATCCGGAACAGAATGTCCGTCACACCGTCTGAGATATCTGATATTATTATTTCCGTCGGGGCAGTATATATAGCCTGGAATTGCCTTATGGGCTTTAATATAGGAAACCAATGTTTTGAGTTTATTAATCGGCAGAATTTTCTGTGGATTTTTTAATATCATGTGAGGCTCAAACGCAAGGGAATTTGTCATTCGCTGAAGAGCTAAGATATTTTCCTTCGCGCTTTTTACAGCTACATTTTCTTCCCCGTATAATGTATGTTCGGTCCCATAAACCACCCCATATACAGGAAGCTTTTTTCTGCACATTTCTTTCGAAAATAATTTAGCAGAATTATATGTGCTGATATTTTCATATGACTCATTTAATATCACAGCAGCATGTATTTTTCTGCAGCATATGTGAAGGTCATTTCCACCACAGCGAAAGTCAAGCCAAAGGGTGACTCCGAAGCTGTCAAGCTGCCAGAAAGGATAAGCTGACGGAGATGTTTTGACTCCAAAAGCATAGGTTTTCTTTTTAGGGAGTCTGCCATGCCTGAAGGCAAGATCGGAGCCGTTTGTTACGTAGAAGTAAAACGGCATAGCGGCATCAGGTTCTATTCCGTGAAACGCGGATGATATAAGACCGCTCCCTCCCTCGCTGAATACTCTTACAGAATCAAAACCGTTCTGCAGTGTCAATTCTTCCGAAGCGGTAAAATTCCATCGAAGTCTGAGAAGTCTGAGGTATGTATTTTCGGCATATACTAAAACCTCGATTCCTTTCTTATCTGCAGTCGGTTCAAATGAGACAACTAATTCTTTTTGGTTTTGTCTCGGACTGCGCAATTCTATCTTTCCATCATGATATATATAGCAGCAATCCGGAGGTCTTACTATACTCATAAGTTATTATCTTTTATCCTGCTGTCACAGTCTTACGCCTCTTGAAGCTGCATACTTTTCGATGAATTCTACAACCGGAGTAGGGTCTGAGAGACTGTGCGGGTGATGGTCGCATCCGGGTTTTACTATAGATTCAATCGTGTCACTGTATTTTTTATAATTTTCAAGATAGACAGCGCCGTTCTGAGAGAAGGGGACTACGCTGTCTGAATCGCCGGCTACAATTATTACCGGAATACCGTCCTTTGCATTTTTTTCTGCATAGTCATTTGGATTCTGTGCAAAGCTTTCTGCAGTTTCATTGGTTAGTTCATAACATTCAAGACATTGCTTCCATTCAGCACTTTCGCTGAAACGGCCGGGCCATGAACGTATATCGGTAACCGGAGCGTCAAGATATAATTCTCCGGTGCAGTCGGGGTATTTTTCTGCAAAATTAACTGCATACAGACCTCCGCGGCTGAATCCGAATAATACAGGCCTTTTTGAAAGCTTGTACTCATTTATAGCAGTAAGATAAAATTCATGAAGCATTTCAATTGACTCTGGATTTCCGTACATATCGCTTACTTTATGATAAGCAAGGTAATATCCCTTTTCAAGAAGGGCTCTGTCTACTGTGTCAAAGGCTCCGAAAAATTCAGTGCGCCATACCCACGGATTTCCGGCTAACGGAATTTTGGGGCATACAATAAAGCTTTCTCTTCCTCCCACTTCAAAATTTAATTGTTCATAACCAAACCAGTCTGTTTTGTTCATATTAGAATTCCTTTCTTAATAAGGGCTGTAAGCCCGTTATTTCAATGTTTCGGCGGTGGATTGTACCCTATCCGAAAAAAGTAAGTGACATCCGCTGTCTTAGAGTTTAACGCCTTAACAGTCGACGCCTTAACAGTCGACGCCATAACATTCGAAGTCTATAACTGGCGGAGACCTCTTGCTTTCAGTTAAAAATATATAAATAATATTGTAGAATAATATAGTACGCTTGTGTCAATAATAAATTCAGTATATATAAATAGTTTGCCTTCGCATAAAAAGGAAGGGAAAGGTGGAATTTATGTCCGCATACAGCGAATACAAGAAAAATATTGAGGCAATTCTTGAGCCTGATAAAAGCTTCGACATTTTAAAACGCAGTTTTACATTGACATATGCTCCGGAAGTTACATTTTACTATATAGACGGTTTTACAAAGGATACTTCCATGGCTAAAATATTTGAACATATGCTCGGAGCATCTTCGCTGGAGGCGGTTACTGAAAATCTTCCTTATATGGAGTTCGAAAAAACACGTGATATAAATACTCTTATAAAAGCGGTTCTCAGCGGTCAGGCGATATTTATAATCGACGGAAGCGATGACGCCTTTATGGTCGATACACGTGAATATCCGTCCCG
>CABPZV010000198.1 GCA_902462015.1 uncultured Eubacteriales bacterium
TCCGTATGTCGATATATGCCAGCCTCTGCCGGCTCCGAAATTTACAAGCAATAAAATACCGTCATATCCTGCCCCTAAACCATAACCGCCATAATCGTAAAAATCATCTGCATATTCACGATTGCTTTTTCCGCCGGTATTTATAGTCGTCACAATTATTATATCGGTTCCGTATTTAACGGACAACACAGTCATGCGTTCAAGAAGCGAAGCTTCTTCAGCTTCGGACAGCACGTCTGCATCGTCTGACAGTCTCGGAGCATCAGGATCGTGAAACTCTGTGTATGCACCTGAACCGACATATAACTGTATAGGAAAAGAAATGAATATGGCGGCCGCAAGAACCGAAAATTTTTTTAACAGACTACTCATAGAATACATTCCTCTCGGATTTCATATCAGTTCAGAATAACAGCAGAGCCAGTGCCGACAAAGCTGCCGTAACACCTGCGGTAATTCCGGCGAACCAGCCCCAAAACTTTCCCCATGATACAGGCAGCTTCCCGGCAATCTTTCCCGTCTGTCCATTCATCGCATATGTGTATTCCTTTCCGTGATACTTTGTTTTTATAAGGTATACCGGAAGCATAGCGTATCTTACACTTGTATCTGAAAGCTGAATTCTTCCGCTGCGTTTAGAAACGCTTGCATATCCGCTGACAGTAGAACGGAAAAATTGTTCCGCGCTTGTTTCAACTCTTGCACTTGCGCGCGGCAGGTTTGCATCCGCGTCGTCATCATAGCGGTCTGCAACAAAGCCGGAAAGATATTTTGAATCAAAACCGCAAAGACCATTCCAGTCAAAGGGCTCAATCGAATCCATAAGCGCATTATCCATACGTAAACTTCCGTCGACCGGAATACGTTCAAAAGCGAGCTCTCCCTCCCTCTTTACAACGAAATAGGAAGTTTCGGTATAATTATATTTTTCCGTACTCCAACTCCGAACCTTAACCGCGTTATACGTCATAACTCCGTCCGCCCTGCAGCTGTAAAGCCAGAACGGAACATAAACTCCCTGAATTTCCTTTAATTTATTTTCATCAATAAAGTTTTTAGGCAGAAGCGGCTTTCCACGGCACATTTTATGAACGGCAGTCAATACTCCGTCTCTATCTATTTTAAACGGTATTATTACATTCGGACGCAGATTTCCGGACAGCTTATCAGAAAGAACGACAACATTGTCACAATACGGACACTTCGTAGCAGCAGTCTCCATATCAGTAATTATCTCGGCTCCGCATGATGAACATATGTAATTTACCGTATTTTCAAGCTTTTCTTCGGAACGCATGCGACGCATCTCGCCCCAGTCAAATCCTTCCCGGTCAGAGTTCTGACTCTCATCAGTTTCATTCAGAGCTTCGACCGCCTCAAGCTCATATTCATTTCCACATGCCCGGCATACAAGCTTTTGCTCTTCTCCTGAAAACTCAAGTGGAGAAGCACATGCCGGACACTTATAGGTTACAGCATTCAATACAATTCACCCGTTTATATATAATTGCACAATAATTTACTGAATAAAATCAAGTGTTATCCTCTTCTGTAATTATACTTTATAATAAAACTTTTGTCAACAATCTCATGTCACTTATATATACTCATGCATATAAACGATATCTAATATATACCTGCTGCAGCTTTGCGAAAAGAAGCTTGACATTAAACGTAAAAAGATTATAATAATAATAGAATTAAAGATTAGTCTGTCGTATTAGGGAGTAAAAATTTTTCCATAGCTAAGTTAAAGTATCGCCATTACATAAATCATCTGAAAAGGCATTTGCTTCATATACTAAGTAAAAATAATTTTCTGTATCAAACGGTCGTTAAAACGACAGCAAATTATAAATATAAAAGGAGATAATATCAACATGAAAATTACGGTATGTATCGGCAGCTCATGTCATCTCAAGGGCTCAAGACAGGTTGTAGAAAAACTGCAGAAGCTCGTTGACGAAAACAATCTCAAAGACAAGATTATACTGTGCGGAACCTTTTGCATGGGTAATTGTCAGCAGGGCGTTTGCTGTACTCTCGACGGAAAACCTTATTCTCTAAATGAAGATAATACCGAGGAATTCTTTTTTAATGAAGTGCTGCCTAATGTGTAAAAAGAAAATTGTCATTCAGTTACCACATCTCAAAACTGTATAAAATCAACGCGTAAATTTATAGAAAGGAACTGTTAATATAATGGCTGATTTTTTAAAGCTAAAGAAATCAAACTGTAAAAGCTGCTATAAATGTATTCGAAACTGCCCGGTGAAGTCAATTCGCTTTTCGGGAGGACAGGCAAATATTATCGGTGCAGAC
Organism: uncultured Eubacteriales bacterium; assembly: GCA_902462015.1. Taxonomy (GTDB): domain Bacteria; phylum Bacillota; class Clostridia; order Oscillospirales; family CAG-272; genus UMGS911. Next base: position 2,323 of record CABPZV010000198.1, read on the forward strand.
TGTATTTTATGCGGCCACTGCTTTGTTGTCTGTCCTCAGGATGCCAAGCAGATTGTAAGTTCGATCGAACAGGTTAAGGTTCTTTTATCCGGCGATGCCCCGGTATACGTAAGTCTTGCGCCGTCCTTTGCAGCAAATTACGAGGGAGCGGGAATTGAAGCAATGCGTGAAGCCATTAAAAAGCTCGGCTTTGCAGGGGTAGATGAAACGGCAATCGGAGCAACTATTGTAAAGCGGGAATATGACCGGATTCTGCGCGAAGAAAAAAGAGATATTCTTATATCATCCTGCTGCCATTCTATAAATCTTCTTATTCAAAAATATTTTCCGTCAGAACTTCAGTATCTTGCAGATATAGTTTCTCCGATGCAGGCGCACTGTATTGAAATCAAAAAACAGCACCCTGACTGTAAAACCGTATTTATAGGTCCGTGTGTTGCAAAAAAAGATGAAGCAGACGCCTACAATAACATTGTAGACGCAGTACTGACTTTTGAAGAGCTGACATCATGGCTGAAAGAAGAAGGAATTGAAATTAAAACAGAAAGAGATCAAAATCCCGAAAGCAGGGCGCGTTTCTTTCCTACAACCGGAGGCATTTTAAAAACGATGTCATGTGATATGCCTGATTATTCATATTTTGCAATAGACGGGGTTGAAAACTGCATTGCTGCGCTGAAAGACATTGAAAGGGGCGGTTTACACAAATGCTTCATAGAGATGTCAGCCTGCGTCGGAAGCTGCTCCGGAGGCCCGATTATGGAAAAATATCACCGTACTCCAGTACGGGATTATGTAAGTATCAGCTCTTATGCCGGCAAATATGACTTCCCTGCTCCCGAGCTTTCAAAACAAGACATTAAGAAATCCATGCTCCCGATTTTCAACAATCATGAAACTCCTACAGAAGCGGAAATCAAGGACATTCTGCGTCAAATGGGCAAGACAATGCCGGAACATGAACTAAACTGCGGTTCATGCGGCTACAACTCCTGCCGTGAAAAAGCCATAGCAGTTTTTCAGGGGAAAGCAGAAATTACAATGTGTCTCCCGTTTCTTAACGACCGTGCAGAACGTTTTTCAGACAATATTATTAATAACACGCCAAATGCAATTATTGTACTTAATGATAGCCTTGAGGTTCAGCAAATCAACGGCGCGGCGCTGAAGCTGATGAATATCGCAAGCGACTCGCATGTACTTGGAGAACCGGCAATAAGGATTCTCGACTGCAAAGATTTTCTTTCTGTTCAGCAATCGGGCCGCCCTGTAATGAATAAACGCACATATCTGGCAGAATACAAAAAATATGTAGACGAAACTATCACATACGATAAAAATTATCATTTGCTTATATGTATTATGAGGGATGTGACCGATGAGGAGACGGAACGCGAAAAGAAGGAAACGATCGCACGTCAGACAGTTGAAACCACCGATAAAGTAATCGACAAGCAA
>CABPZV010000199.1 GCA_902462015.1 uncultured Eubacteriales bacterium
ATCTTCAAAAGGGATTTGATTGGGACAGGCTTGCAAGGTTATCACTGTCTGAAAAAATATTTTTAAAGGCGAGTATGGAGCTTGCTGTGGAAGAGGAGACGGAGAAGTATAAGGCGTTATTGGGGAGTGGGTGACGTAAAATTTGGCTCGTAATTTATCCGATATGTAGGATAAACTTTTATATCCCATATGTACGATTATCCTCCTTTCTTGCAGAAAATGGCTTAAAATATATGGTTTGCATTAAAACTTCTCGGATAATTATTACCGTTATGATACAATAATCCTATCAAATTAAAGATAGGAGTGATTACATGAGTAATTATCGCAAAAGTTTAAAGGTATACGAGCCGCCTGAATGTTTTAAGGATGGATTTGATTCATTCATTAATTCATTAAAGCCACGCAGTTTAAAGGAAGCGACAATATACAAATATCGTAGGGATTGCACTTTCATGCTGACAAGCTTTTTTGAAAACGGCATCACACAATGGTGTGACATAACGCTTCAAACGGTTACAGATGCTTTTAAGCACAGTAATAACAAGCCGAGTTTCCGCACATCCGCAAGACTATTTTTCGCTCATCTGGTTAAAATCGGGTTAGCGCATTCAAATTTTGGAGATGTCTTGCCAGTTGCCCGGAGGGCTCAGAAAGTTCCATCGTTATTCTCTAAGGATGAAATAGAACTATTATTGAACTCTATTAATAGAGATACAACAAAGGGTAAACGCGATTATGCAGTCATATTGCTCGCATTAAGACTGGGATTGCGCAATTCTGACATTAGGATGCTCACATTTGATAACGTTGACTTTGACAATCGTTTTATTGATTTCACCCAATACAAAACATCTGTACATCACAGGTTGAATATTCCTAATGATGTTAAAAATGCTTTGGCTGATTACATCAATAATGCGAGACCAGAGTCCGAGGAGCCGTATATCTTTCTGGGAAGTAAACTCCCATATTCGCCCTTGACCGGAAGCGGTATTACAGCTATCGTTACAAATTGCTTTAAAAAAGCAGGCATTGAAAGCAACGGGCGGCATCTTGGTCCTCATGCTTTAAGAAGCACTTTTGCCAGCGAGCTTCTTGCTGAGAAAGTGCCCTATGACGCTATTCGTGTGATATTAGGTCATACAGATCCGGGAAGTACCAGATTTTACACTAAGATGTCCATTGAAGATTTGCGTACCTGCGCTCTTGCTGTACCTCCTCCAAGTGGATTGTTTGCGGAGTATCTGAAAGGGGTGAGCATATGAAACAGTCATCATTACCTTTCAGCAGCATATTTGCCGATGAAATGAGGCAATATTTAGAATTGGCTGAAAGCGCTGATAAAGTTACTGAAAGTTATTACTATACATTCAAAAGGCTTGATGATTTTATAGTCAAACAAAATTATCAAGAAAAAATTTTATCAGCTGACATTCAGTATGCATGGATTAATACGCTTGATACCAGTTCAAGGAGCCGAGCCGGTGAAGCCAGTCGTTTACGGCAATTTGCACGATATCTTAATGCGTTAGGAATACCCGCAATCGAAATTGAGAGTGTTCGTGTTTCATCAGATTATGTTGCTCATAATTTTACAGACGATGAAATCGCCCGAATTATTGATGCTGCAGACAATTTAATATCACACATGAATGTCTTTGTCGTTAAGGAATACTTTCCTTTGATACTCCGAATCTTGATTGGCTGCGGCATGAGGATAACAGAGGTGCTCGAGCTGCGCTGGACAGATATCAATCTCGATACCGGAGTTATCACGGTTGTAAATGCCAAAAACAAACGACAACGTTTTGTGCCTATGCATCAGTCTTTAACAGATATGCTAAAGTTGTATCAAAAGCGGATTCGCCGATTTGACAAAAACAGCTTTGTATTTGAAAATCCGCTTGATTTTGATAACCCTTATGGGTATCGAGTCTTCAGCCATTGGTTCAATCAGGTTTTACGAAAAGCCAATATACCGCACATGAAGCGAACATACCGGGCAGAGGGGATATGCGTTCATGCGCTACGACACTACTTCGCATTTAATTCTTTTCAGAAATCTGAAAAAGAAGGACGCTGCTTTTATGATACCGCACCATTTCTGTCGGCATACTTGGGACATTCCAATTTTGTTGCCACTACAGAATACATCACTGATGACTATATGATGTACACGGTGTCACACGAACGAATGAATGATGGTATCGGCAGTCTTTTCCCGGAGGTGAGCTTCAAATGACCAAACGAGTAAATGAAGTTTTATCCATAATGGAAGACTATTTCACCAACTATCTGCCGTTCGTAAAAGGCTTAAGTTCTAACACAATCAAATCATATCAATATGCCTTTCAGCTTCTGTTTAAATATTTGGAAGCAGAGAAAAACATATCGCCTGAGCAGATATCTTTTCAAGCGTTATCCGGTGATACCATTCCAGACTTTCTGCTATATCTGGAACAGGAGCGAGGCTGCAGTATACATACACGGAATTTAAGGCGCTCAGCAATAGTATCATTTGCGAAATTTGCATCTAAAAAAGCGTTTGTAAGTTCATTGTCGTTCTACACAGATGTGATTGATTTACCTGTAAAAAGACAACCTAAGCAGTTAGGCGTTAAGTATTTTACAAAGGATGAAATTGCTGCTTTGTTGACACTGCCAAATACATCAAAGTTAATCGGTCAGCGTGATGTCACATTGTTAAGTTTGCTGTATGCATCCGGAGCAAGAGCACAGGAAATTTGTGATCTCACACTTGCTGATATTTCTTTTAACAAACCCACAACGATAAGACTGCACGGTAAGGGCAACAAGTCAAGAATTGTCGTGATACCGAATAGATGCTCGGCTATTTTAAAAGAATATATCAGCAGCAGGAATCTTGATTGTAGCTCAGCCAATGCAAAAAATATCCATGTGTTCCCAAGTCAGACACATGATCATATGACCATATCTTGCGTTGAGGGAATCGTAAAAAAATATGTTTCTCAAGCAAAGAAACAGTACCCGCTGATGTTCACGCAAAAGGGATATTCTCCTCATAGTTTCAGGCATTCAATAGCAGTACATATGCTTGAAGCGGGAGACTCGCTCTTAGCAATCAAGGCATTCCTTGGACATTCCAGTCTTATGACAACAGCGGTATATGCACAAGTTTCACCTGAACTGGCAAACAAATATCTGGATAGTCGCGGCAAACCGCTCCCGGAAGACTGTAATTTGAGAACAATACAACCGTTGGAATTGAGACTGCCGTTTTTATATCACAGATAAAATATTTATCAATAATTATCCGAGAAGTTTTAACAACTATCTCGGATTTTATTATGCTTTTGTAAATTAGGAAGGATAATTTTACACATGGGATATCGTAATATAGGTGCAACTTTAAGCCTTAATAACGGTAATTTTTTCGTCAATATGAAGTCCGCTGTCAATGCGAGCAATAACCTTAGAAACAGTTTAAACGGTACAACGTCTGGAATGAAAAACTTCGGAAATCAGTCTTCCGGAGTAGGCGGGGTTATAACCTCGTTGGCATCTAAGGCGGCAGTAGCTGTAGGAGCGTTTGTCGGTGTACGTCAAGCGATAGACTTCGGCAAAGATGTAGTGAATACCGGCAGAGAGTTTGAACAGGGAATGGCAAACGTATCCGCAATCTCGGGGGCAACAGGTGCAGAACTGACCGCACTTTCCGAGAAAGCAAAGGA
>CABPZV010000200.1 GCA_902462015.1 uncultured Eubacteriales bacterium
TCAAAATCTTTGCCTGATTTTTTATCAATATAAATATCTCTGTCATCAATACCAAAATCTTTTGCAGCCTTAATTTGCCTGTCAGCATTTTGTTCTTTTGTGCTCACTCTTCCATAGAAGAATTGCTTATTTATCATTAGAAAATCATTCCTTTCTTGATTAAATTTACATTTATGATTTTCTTTGTTTCAATAGGATGTCCTTGATTTTGAAATGTTGCATAATAAAGAAAAATACCCTATTGAAATGCGTCAAAAGGGCAAAAAATACTCTGTTGAAAAATATGTCAACTTCATACCTCATCGAAACACTATCTTAACGAATAAAACAGCTTTTAGATCTTTCTATCAAAATAGCATGATGAACTTGGTATGAAAAAGAGGCAAGCGCTATGCCTGCCTCGGTTGGAAAGGAGTGTTATTCTTTCCCGTATCGGTCGATAATGCTGACCATCAGTTCTTTCAGTTTGTTTTCTGCGTCTTGTGTTGAAAGATTTATATCCTTAACGATTTCCTCTAATTGTACAAGCTGGGATATAATCATCAGAATATTTTGCGATTCCAGCGATTGCTCGGAATTTACACAAAAATGAAGATGCTTAACCACTCTGCCGTCAACAGAAAATTTAGGCACAGCAACAACTGAAATAATGTTTTTACCGTCTGCCGGTGCCATACGGATAAAAAATTCAAACTTGTTGATGTCATTTTCCGTGTGCGATGGGTAGATGATAGAAAACTGAATTTCTGTCTTCAAGTAAAAAACCTCCCTTCATAAAATGATAATTTCATCTTATATAGGGAGGCTGAAAGCCCTTTATTTAAAGTTTATTGGCTCTCTTAAATTCTTCGGCTGTTTTTTTCAGTTCATCTCTCAACTCTGTTGCCATTTCGTTATTTAATTTGTTTATAAACTTAAAATCAAATGATATTGCCTTCATAAAACGAATTGGATTACCCGCACGATTATTATTAAATCTGATAATATCAATGTCTTTTTCCTCGTCTAGCTCCACGTCCTTAAAAAATTCATTCAAAATAGTATGAAAAGCAACGGTTGCTTCCGCTGTCGCATCAATATTGGGGTCGGTTGGCAACGGGAACAAATCCAAGCGCACATTATTAAACGGAATATAAACATTATATGCATAAAGTTTCATACATGTTAGTTTGAAAGCTGTATTTTCACTCTTTCCTATGCTCATATTGTAATTATATATTGTCATAAACAAATCGATAAGTTTTACACTTCCTTTATTTGCTAAATGTATTCTTTCTGCATATTCATCGGCATACCTCGACTTATATTTATACACAAACAGTGGAAAATCTTCTTTTGATATTGATGAATCTTCATCTTTGAAATAGACCATATCACATTCATACTGAGATATTCTTTTAATGTATTCGTTCTTTTGCAGTTTCTCAAAAATAGCATTCCAATCGGTTCGATTTTCATTATCAAAATACATTCTATTAATATATTGTTGCAACGGAGCGTGCATAACGCAGTTTTTATGCATCAAATACATCCCATATAGCCAATATTCGGTTCTCAGCATATCTTCATTACAATTTTTCAGCAAAACTTCAATCTGATCGATTAAAAATGCATCAAATCTAATTCGTTCAGAATTATTGAGCGAATCATACTCCGTAGGAACATAGCGCAATTCCTCTGAGAAATTATTTTCATCAAAAAAGTTTTCCATAATATTTTTAGTATCAGCAGTTCCTTTGCCGATAGTATTAACGCATTCTTTGGGAATAACACATTTTTTCAACAGAAAAATCTCTTTCGGTATACATATTTGATCCGGGTTAAATGTTGAAGATAATGAATTTTTTGTCCCAAACATTTTTTTAGGTTTGTTTTTGGCAGAATATCACCGTTAATAATCCCTAATTTAAGCATCCTATCCATTGTTGCTTGTTTTCTTACAAATAAGTATGCATTGTATTTTATCAAATATATCTTTCTAAGTAAATCAACTTCAATAGCTTTACGCCTATCCGGGTCGCACAAATAATAACTTGTGGTTTGGGATGATTGCAAAATATTTTCACCAAAAAATTCATGCGAATAACCCAGAATCTTCTTGCGCAGTTCAGAAATCTGGTCAGCTATATATTTAGTAAACTTATATTTTGCATACATAAAACGACCTCCTTAATATCTTCTTTTTTATTATACCATATCTCATTAAGTAAGTCAATAAATGTGAATATATTTTCAAAAAAATAAAATCTTCACATTTTCCAAACTGTTTTGTGGGTTTTGAGATTTTTGCTCTATAATAATTGAGGAAAATTGAGAAGATTGTGGTATATTATTTATATAACAAAGGACAAGCTCCTTGTTAAATCTATAAAAAAATCGTACTTTTGTCAATTCGCGATAAGACATAGGTGGGGTTTCAAAAGGTTTCGGTAAGATATGTATTTCAGATACATATTTATTGAAATCTGATGGCTACCGCTTTACTTGTCGTGCTCTTTTAGCGTTTAAGTCGGTCGGTGCGTCATCAGATGCACCGACTTTTTGTTTCCCCAAGGTGGTACGCCGGAAAGGAAACATTATGAACACATTAAATGAAAAAAATTATTTGGTTATCGGCGGTGAAAGAGTTGAGGTCAGCATTGAGGTTAAGAAGGCATACCAAAATATGCAGGACAATATGCGCATTAAACAACGCAGACACGGAGAATGCTGCTGCCCGAGGTCAAAGTGGTACGCCTGCACAACGGACTGTCTTACCTGTCCGTTCAGAATTAACACAAATGTATCTTTGGATGGCATAGGTTCAGACGAAGACGAGTCATACGGAGAAGAATTTCTGTATCAGCAGATAAAACACAGATACGAAGCCTTTGATGAGGACTTTGCTGAAAGAGAAGAAGACAAAGCGATCTTTAAGCGTGCATGCGAGCTGATGCCTGAAATCGTTAAAGTAGGCGAATACATATTAGCCGGTTATACCCACGCTCAAATATCAAAGATGCTCGGAATGAAAAGATCTACATTAGAATCTCGTATAGCGAAAGTTAAGATAATCATCGAAAAGGAATTCAATGTCAAATTTAAACGCAAAAAAAATAAAAAAGTTTCGGCAAAACGCTGATTAGTGTTCGGTATATAAGTGTAAGGCAAATAACTTACACCGATGAAACAGCAATTTGAGTATTCATCGATTGTTCTTTGAAAACTGAATAAAAAAGCAAAGACACTTTAACCGCATAGCAAGCGGAACCGCAAATACGCCATGATGCTGTCGGATACTTCCGGCAGCGGAGCGATAAATATTTGACAGTCAAACAGATGCCAATCTGCAAGCGATGACACTATGCGGAACATAATGATACTTCTGTCCAGCCACAACTAACATAATGGGGGCAGCTCGGTGAGAACCACGGAGAGGTTTTATCCCTATGTGCGGTACGGTAAAACCGCAGTCTTTGTTTTGTGAAACCTTAAAAATTACTACGAAAGGACTGATATATATGAAAAAATTAAATATTATGGACGAATATCGGTTGGTGAATGAAGTCATTATGACGAACAGAATTTACAATATGGACTGTCTTGAAGGTCTTCGCAGGATGCCTGATAATTCAGTTGATTTGATTCTTACAGACCCACCGTACTGTTTTGATACAAAGAAGGGCAAGGGTACCGGTATTGTTAAAGATTCCAAGTATCTTAAAGA
>CABPZV010000201.1 GCA_902462015.1 uncultured Eubacteriales bacterium
AGTTATAAATTAGCCTGCGCTCAGGATAAAATGAAAGGAAAATATTATGCAGGAAGCCAAAGTAAAGAAAGAAACACGTGAAAAACCAAAGTATAATATGCTGCAGAATTCCGCATATATGATAAATCTTGCATGGAAAGAAAAAGAGAAAAAGGTATTGCTGCTGTCTGTATTATCTGCTTTATTATCCGTAGTAAATAATTTATTAAACCTTTATATCTCCCCGTCTGTCTTATATGCCGTCGAAATAAAAGCTCCCATATCCCAGCTGATTTCGGTCATAATAACTTTCATAGGACTAATGATACTGTGTTCGGCGTCCTCATCGTATATAGATACAAATATCATATACGGAAGAATTCAGGTCAGAGGAGCTTTTATAACAGCTCTTAATAAAAAGAATTCAACAACCTCATACCCTAATACCGGAGATGAAAAATTTAAAAAGCTATGCGGCAAGGCAAATGAAGCAACAAGCGGCAACAGCGAAGCAACCGAAGCAATTTGGGGAACACTGACTAATCTGACGGAAAACATCATAGGATTTGCAATATATATTGTGCTGTTAGCTTCGCTCGACCCGTTGATGCTGGCTGTCATTATTGCAACAGCGCTGACAGGATATTTCATAAGCAAACGAATAAACGAATACGAGTACCGTCACCGCGAGGAAGTATCAGAGTATGAAAATAAGATGTGGTACATAGATAACCGGGCACAGGACTACAGCGCAGCTAAGGATATCAGAATCTTCGCAGTTAAACCATGGCTTGAAGAACTCACCGCAAAAGCTCTGAACGCATACCTTGCATTTCACAAAAAAGCAAACGGTATTTATCTATGGAACAAAATTGCCGATCTTCTTCTCACATTTGCCAGAAACGGAATTGCATATGCATACTTAATTAATTTAGTTTTAAAAAACGGACTGAGCGCATCTGAATTTCTTCTGTATTTTTCGGCAGTCGGAGGCTTTACTTCTTGGATTTCCGGAATACTCGGAAACTTTTCGGTTTTACACCGTCAGAGTCTGGATATATCCACTGTGCGGGAATGTCTCGAATATCCGGAAGTGTTTAATTTTGAAAATGGTCTTCCCCTCAATCCTGACAATGATGAAAAATATGAAATCAAATTGGTCAATGTATCATTCCGCTATCCTGAAAGTGAAAAGTATGCTCTTGAGAACATTAACCTTACGCTCCGCAGCGGCGAAAAGCTGGCAGTTGTCGGACTAAATGGGGCAGGAAAAACCACTCTTGTAAAATTGATATGCGGATTTTACGACCCTACAGACGGACAAGTGCTGCTGAACGGAAAGGACATAAGGGAATACAACCGCCGCGATTATTACAAAATGTTCTCCGCCGTATTTCAGAATTTTTCATTGCTTGCAGGCACAATAGCAGCAAACATAGCTCAGACAGAAGACGATATTGATATGGAAAAAGTTAAAAGCTGCGCAGTACGTGCCGGACTTATTGACAAAATTGAGTCACTGCCTGACGGTTTTGAAACTTATCTCAACCGAAACGTCTATGAAAATGCCGTTATGCTTTCAGGCGGAGAAACACAGCGCCTCATGCTTGCAAGGGCACTGTATAAAAACGCCCCCATCATTGTTTTGGACGAACCTACAGCATCTCTCGATCCAATCGCAGAAGCGGAATTGTATCAAAAGTACAGTGAATTGACCTTGGGAAAGTCATCCGTTTACATATCTCACCGTCTCGCATCAACACGTTTTTGCGACCGGATTGTTTTCATCGAAAACAGCCGTATTACCGAAGAAGGTACACACAGTGAACTGCTCTCTCTGGGCGGACAATATTCTGCCATGTTTGAAGTACAGAGCAAATACTACAGAGATGAGGCAATTGCAAATGAATAAAAAGAATGACAAAAAGCTGCTTTCGTGGAAAGAAGCATACAAGACCAATCAAAAAGCATTCAGACTGATTTATAAAAAATACCCTAATATGTTTATCTCGCGCATTGTAAATGTAATCTGGAATGCCTTTACACCCTATATTGGCATCTATTTATCCGCATTAATTATTGAAGAGTTGTCCGCGGGCAGAAATCCGAAAAAACTTGCAAAATTAATTTTGATAACTTTGATATCAGCCGCACTGATTTCCTTATTTTCCGCTTTTCTGACAAAATGGAGAGATACTCAGTGCGCAGGAATGTATTTTAAGGTAAAACAAATATTCACAGAAAAACTGCTCGATATGGATTTTGTAAATATAGATGACACAAAAACCCATGAAATGCTCTCGACAATTCAGCAGAATCAGAATGGCGGCGGCTGGGGCTTGTACAGAGTTATCGGAAACTACGAATCACTATTTTCATCTGTAATCACTCTGTTCGGAGGAATTACACTTACAATCACGCTGTTTATAAAAAAAGTGCCTGAGACCTCAGGTGCGCTGACCGTATTAAACAGCCCGTTATTTATTATTGCAATCATTATTGTCATGCTCGCGGTGACATATATATCCCCTGCTCTTTCCAATAAAGCCGGAAGCTACTATGCTAAAGGCGCGGATTCACACAATCTTGGAAACCGTCTGTTCGGTTTTTTTGGATTTCTCGGATGCAACCGGGAGTATGCGGCAGACATTAGAATATACCGACAGGATAAAATATGCGACAAATACAACAGCAGTAAAACCGGTGTATTTGGTTCAAACGGTCTTTTCGCAAAATACGCAAGAGGTCCAATGGGGTTTTATTATGCCGCATCAGCAGCTACTAATGTGATATTTACCGGGGTTGTATATATATTTATTTGCTTAAAAGCCTGGGCAGGAGCGTTCAGCGTGGGCTCAGTAACACAGTATATTGCATCTGTCACAAAGCTTTCCGGCGGCATATCATCTTTGATAAGCACAATTGGAAATATGAGAAATAATGCTTCATTCCTGAAATTGATCTTTGATTTCCTTGAAATTCCAAATACTATGCATAAAGGAAGTCTCCCGATTCAGGTTTCCGATCAAGGCAAGTATACCGTAGAGTTCAAGAATGTTTCTTTTAAATACCCCAGAAGCGACACCTTCGCCTTAAAAAATGTAAACATAAAATTTGACTCAGGAGAACGTATCGCGGTTGTCGGCCAAAACGGAAGCGGAAAAACAACATTTATAAAGCTTCTTTGCCGTCTTTATGATCCAACAGAGGGAACGATTCTGCTAAACGGAACCGATATAAAGGAATATGACTATTCTGAATATTTAGGCATTTTTTCTGTTGTGTTTCAGGATTTCAAATTATTTGCTTTTACTTTAGGACAAAATGTCGGAACAAGAGTAGACTACGATAAAGATATAGCGAAAAAATGTCTTTACAAAGCTGATTTCGGAGAACGCCTTAATACATTGCAAAACGGTATGGATACTTACCTTTACAAGGAATTCAGCAAAAACGGCGTTGATATCTCCGGAGGAGAAGCACAAAAAATTGCAATTGCCCGTTCCCTGTATAAAAATTCTCCTTTTATAATTCTCGACGAACCTACAGCTGCGCTTGATCCTATTGCTGAATCTGAAGTATATACTAACTTCAATGATATTGTAGAGAATAAAACCGCTATATACATCAGTCATAGATTATCTTCCTGCCGTTTCTGCAAGGATATTCTTGTTTTTCATGAAGGAAAGCTGATCCAGCGCGGCAGCCATGAAGATTTATTGGCAG
>CABPZV010000202.1 GCA_902462015.1 uncultured Eubacteriales bacterium
AAAAATCTTAAAAGAAAGGTACTCTCGGCGCAGAGTGGAGATGAACAAGCTATGATGGACATTATATCTTTATTTGAACCGATAATAAGCAAATATTATGTGTTGATGCATTTTGATGAAGATTTTAAATCTGAAATTACAATGCATTTGATTGAACTGATTAATTCTATGGATTTTACAAAGTTTCGTATTATGAATGACGGTGCTATTATCAATTTTATAAAAACTTCAATACACAGAAAGTATATCCTACTGTCCAAATTTAAAAATAAAATACTTAATCATGAAATCTGTTGTGAATATAATGATTCTTTGGGATATGACGAGGAAGATTATGAATTTCAAAGTATACTCGATGATCTTCTTGTTGATGAAATGCTGAAATGTTATTTGACAAATAAAGAGTATGTATGTTTTAGTATGATGGTAGTTAAAGGTTTTTCAGCGTCACAGGTTTCAAAGCATCTTGGCCTTAGCAGACAGGCAATTAATAACACAAAAAATCGCAGTATTAAAAGGTTAAAAGCCAACATAACGGGCAGTTGTACAGCGGCTCAGATTTAGAAGCTATAGCCGAGTAATCCCCGGTAAGGCGCAATAAACGTCATAATTCCTTTCCGGGGTAATTGTACCACTTCCAAAAACAATCCTGACAGAAGAGATCTTATCCTTCTGTCAGGATTGTTTTTTATTGGGCGCGGGCACTTAAATGTAAGCAATATTTGCTATATCTGCCGTTTATAAAACGGTATTTTGTTTTGTTTGTTTTCCTGTTTTTTTATTCTGTGTTTTACATAGAATATCTCAAGAATTACCGCAGCGATAATAACGGCTATAAGAATCGGAACAAGCTTTTCGTAGCTTGCCGATACTTCGGAATAGAGATTTTTATATCTTTCCTGTGTAATAAAGGCAGAGAGATATTTGCTATCATGTTCTGACGATAAGCCCTTTATTTCGGATATCAAAAGGGTAGGACTGCCGATATTGTTTTTTCCGTCTGCACCTCTTACGAATATTTTAATACAGTCTATTGAATTTCGCTCGGAGAAATCCGAAAGTGAAAAGATAAGCTTATTCCAGCCTCCTGTACTTACGTAGTTTTTGGCAATCAGATAATCGCTTCCGGAGCGAAGCAAAAGCATGATTTCAGCGGAGTCAATATTTTCCGGCATATGGGCAAGCTGAATTTCCATAGATATATAGTCAAAGGGAGAAAAATCTCTTACATATTCAAAGTCGTTTAATATTCCTCGCCATTTAAGCGGCGATTCCGTGTCTCCAAGCTTTGCTACCATTATATTTTTCCTGTCAAGCAGGTCGGAGGTTTCGAGAGATTCACAGCCTTCTGCAGCAGTCCATCCGTCTGTATTTTTGTCTGAATTTATATACCATATAGGGGCAGCTCCCTGAACCTCAGGTTCCTCCGGAGCTCCAGCAGTTTCACAGACCTTTCTGCTTAGCTTTAATGATTTTATAAGTTCTGTTCCGAGGATTTCTTCCCAACTCAATTTGCCGCTGTCAAAAAACTGCGCATATTCCTCAGCGGCGGACAGCGATTGTTTGGTATCAATACAGCGCAGCATTTCCTCGTGTTCATATACGTTAAAGTCCGGAGAGGCAATAAAAACATTGATTAGTGAGCATTTGGAATTGGAAATGTTATAAAAATCGTAAATATATTCCGCAGCCTGTTTCATGCTGCTTTCACCATTTGCTGTAATTCTGCCTTTTGACTCTGATATAGTCATAATGCTTCTCGGCAGATCTCCGTACAAAAGCTTTTTTTGCTTAAAGAAAGAACAAAGTACATCAAGCTCTCCGGAAAAAAGAGTTTGTGTTTCATATGACTTCTGAGAATCTGCACCGGGAGATTTGCCGCAGCATGAGTTTGTTTTCGCTATTGTTACAGCCGGAAGCCAGTCGATGTTTCCGCCGTAAGAGATTTTGTCAGCAATTGCAATAATAAGCTCTCTGACGTCAAAATGAATTGTACAGTCAGCACCGCGCGAGTTGTAAAAATCACTTCCGAATGAAAGATATACGTTAAGTTCAGGATTCACAGAAACTGAGCTGTTGTAAATTATACGTAACGTATCAGCGCAGACAGACGAAAATTCCGACAAAGTTTTTTCACCGGCATAATAGTTTTCATATGCAAGGTTTATTTCCTCTCCGATGATGATTCCTGAAATACTGCCGTAACTGCCTCCCTTATATCTTTCCGCGATCATTTTGCACAGAGCAGCCAGCATCTCTGAGCCGGTTTCTTCGCTTATATTGAAGGCATAGTATCTTCCGCCTGTAATTTTTCCGGCTTTGACAGCACCGTCAAAAAGAATACGCGAAGCGAGCTCAGAATCGCCAGGCATTGAAGCTATAATACGCAGATATACATTTATCGGCGAAAATTTGTATTCAGCAATTCTTTTGTCGAGCGAATCAATTTCATTTTCATCATAATAGAATGTTTTACCGTTATAATCGTACGAGCAGGATGTATAAGAGAGTGAAAAAAGCTTTGATATATCCGCCGTTATATATGCAGCCTGGGAACCGATTGACTGAGCTTCGGTAGCCTCTGCAATAATTCCTTTTTTTAATGTATTGGAAGCGGAGCCTGACACAGACGCGGACGAGCCCTTTAAATTTGTAATCCATTTGTCCGAGTCTAAAATTATAAAACCTGTTCCGGTTCGAATTGCCGCAGTATACTTTTTCAGCCCGTAATTTTCAGTCTGAAGCTTGACTGAAAATTCGGAGGACATTTTTGTCTGCGCGGCCGGCTGCAGCTCTGAAAGGGTAATGCTGTCGCTTGTCTGCCACGGATCAAGAGCATAAATACTTATTTTAGAAGTCTGATATTTTTCACTGACAGAGCTTAAAACAGTACCTTTGATATTTACCTCACCGGTGTTTTGTGAAATTTTGCAGCTGTCGATAGTCCCGTATTTTTCCAAAGAGGAGCTTTGTACAGACGCGGGGCAGACAGAGAGCAGAACAATTTCGCCGTCGGAAGTACATCCCTTAAAGGATATTCTGAAATCAGAAATATTCGAGTCTGGGAGAGGAAAGCTGCAAGAAATTATATTGCTTCCTGCAAGCTGTGACTCCTTAACCGTGACCGTATATGAGCCGGCTTCAGTATATTCATTTTCATTGCTCGTTCTATAATAAAGCGTTATTGAACTGCAGCTTGTATAATCTATAAAGCTTACTTTAACTGCATTTGCATATGCCAGACTGTTTTGTCCAAGTGATTTTGTTTCAATGAAAGGAGAGTCTGCAGATGTAACAACATTAAAGCGGTATACATCAGCCTCATTGTCGTAGCCTAAAGTACCTCCGTATACTATAAATTCATCTGTCATATATCTGTATTTTCGTACGGCGCTGTGAGCCGAAGCAGCAAAACCGTCAAGGTACAGTGTAAACGGATTTGTGCTTGTCTGCCCGTCATCTGACGGGATGGGACACACGCCGATTCTTACAGACGAAATATACGGAGAATTAAAGTATGACTCTGATATGTCTGAAATATCTGCAAATACAGTATTCCATCCTCCGGTGCCGATTTCAAAAATTTCGTCAAATACAACCGTTCCTGATATGTTTACCTGAAGCTTCATCTGATATTTAATTTCGGTAGTTTCCGGAAGAT
>CABPZV010000203.1 GCA_902462015.1 uncultured Eubacteriales bacterium
GAAATATCACGCAGCTTCTTTGATGAATATGGTATGCCGATGCTTAAAAGGAACTTTCCGGAAATTCTGGACAGGGTTGCGGCCGGAATGGTTGGTCATGGTTCTGAGTGTTTTGGATTTGACGATGATATTTCAAGAGATCATGATTTTTCAGCGGGATTTTGTATATGGCTGACCGAAGAAGACGAGCGTAAATACGGTTTTAAATTATCGCGCGCGTATTCCTCTCTTCCAGCTGAATATATGGGGATTATCAAGTCACAGCAGAGCGGCGGTTATACCGGCCGCGGCGTAATGACAATTGAAGATTTTTACCGTCGGTATACCGGAAATCCGGGAGCTCCGCAGAGCATAAAGGATTGGCTGTATCTTCCGGCACAGGCGCTTGCGGAATCTGTGAACGGAGAGGTGTTTTATGATCCGCTTGGGAAATTTACCGAAATACGGGAAAAGATTAAGAACGGTATGCCGGAGGATGTCAGACTTAAAAGAATTGCCTCCCTGCTTTTTGATGCAGCACAGTCAGGACAGTATAACTTTATGAGATGCTTGTCACACGGAGAGCTTGGTGCTGCCGGAATTGCGCTTTCAAAATTTGCTGAAAGTTATGCGGCTGCTGTTTGCTTAATCAATTCAGTCTATCCGCCTTATTATAAATGGATTATCCGTACTGCTGCTGCCCAGCCCGTTCTTGGAGCTGAGTCAAATATGCTCAATACTCTTCTGTCAGTTTTTTGTGAGTCTCCGGAAAAGTGTCAGAGAGAGATTGAACTTATTTGCAGGGCTTTGATTAATGTTCTTATTGAGTGGGGACTATGCCGCCCGATGGGAGATTTTCTTGAACCGTATTGCTATGCGGTTAATGATAAGATTCATTCTGAATGGCTGCGCAATATGCCGGTGATGTTATAGCCAAACAGAATATTCGTACTGCGTAGTGATGCCGAAGATAAGACATTAGTCTGAAACGGTGTGTTTACTCACTTTTACAGCTTCTGGATTATTTTAGCGATATAACGCCTGATTGCGGTATTTAGGTTTTAAATTTAAAAAATTATTCTGGATAAATTAATCTGAAAAATAGTTCATAAAAAAATACATACTGTTCATGAAAATGTACGCGCGCATATGCTAAAATATTATAAAAGGAAAGATATCTTTGCTTGATAATGCGGCTGTCAAGATATTAGCTTATAAGGCGGCGGCTTTGCTCTCATTCGCCTTATGATGTGATCATTGCCCCTACTGAACGAAATTAAGATTTTCTCAGTTTTTATGATGCTGTTCGTAGGAGGCTTTGAAGTGCAAAGCATTTGCCCATGTAGTAGGCGGTTTTACTTAATTTTTTTATTGGCATTACAATCTTCTGCTGAAAATTTGAGTGACAGTGCTGTGCACCTTATTTAAAATTGATGTCTGGCGTGAAAGGAATTTACAGTGTAATGTTAATTGTGCAGCAGCTTTTTACAGGAGAAAGGGCACTTTTTGGTGCAAAAGATACAGAAATTGAATACTCTACGTTTGCAGACGGTGAATCGCCGCTGAAAGAAAGTCATAATATAAAACTGCGTAGCTGTCTTTTTCGCTGGAAATATCCGCTTTGGTACAGCAGTGATATTTTAATGTCAAACTGTACATTATTTGATAATGCCCGTGCAGGTATTTGGTATTCTGACAATATAAGTATTAAAAATACAACAATAGATGCACCCAAAACCTTCAGGCGGTCAAGCGGAATAACCCTTGAACACGTGACGATTCCAAACGCTGCCGAGACCTTATGGAACTGCAGAAATATTAAAATGAATAACGTAGTGGTAAGGGGAGATTATTTTGCTATGAACAGTCAGGCAATCTCCGCAGCTGATTTTGACCTTACAGGAAACTATTCATTTGACGGATGTATCGATGTTGAGATAAGCAATGCGAGAATTATTTCAAAAGACTGCTTTTGGAACTGTGAAAATGTAACTGTTCGGGATTCCTTTATTTCAGGAGAGTATGTCGGCTGGAATGCTAAAAACGTCACTTTTGAGAATTGTACTATAGAAAGTCTCCAGGGAATGTGTTATATGGATGGGGTTGTACTAAAGGGATGCCGCTTGATAAATACTAATTTAGCTTTTGAGTATTCGGTTGTTGATGCCGAGATAAAAGGAAGTATTGACAGTGTTTTCAATCCGAGCGCAGGTTATATTACAGCCGACCGGATTGATGAGCTTACTATGAATCCGGAGCGAATCGATCCGGAAAGAACAGAAATTCAGTCTGAAATTGTCAGAACAGTTGATGATCCGTTTTAATTTTCACGGGAGTTATATAATGAAGTTTGACTTTGACAAGCTTAATGATCGCAGAGGAACAAATTCTCTTAAATGGGATGTATCGGACGGAGAGCTTCCGATGTGGGTCGCCGATATGGATTTTGAAACTGCTCCGATAATAAAAAAGGCAGTGGAGGAACGTGTTTCTCATGGAATATTCGGTTATACGGATATACCTGACAAGTGGTATGATGCTGTTGGAGAATGGTGGAAAAAGCGTCATAATTTTAAACTGAAAAAAAACTGGCTTGTTTTTTGCACTGGAGTTGTTCCGGCTATTTCAAGTATTGTGCGGAAGCTTACATCACCTGCCGAAAATGTGTTAATTCAGACTCCGGTTTATAACATTTTTTTTAATTGTATTGTAAACAACGGGAGAAATATCATAGAAAATTCTCTTGTATACAGAGACGGGCAGTACGAAGTAGATTTTAATGATCTTGAAACTAAGCTTTCCGATCCTCAGATGAGACTGATGATTTTGTGTAATCCTCATAATCCTGTAGGGAAAATATGGGGAAGGGAAACGCTTGCCC
Organism: uncultured Eubacteriales bacterium; assembly: GCA_902462015.1. Taxonomy (GTDB): domain Bacteria; phylum Bacillota; class Clostridia; order Oscillospirales; family CAG-272; genus UMGS911. The sequence goes on from CABPZV010000203.1 coordinate 2,861, forward strand.
GTATTGGCGAGCTTTGTGCAAAGTACGGTGTAACTGTAATATCTGATGAAATACACTGCGATATTACTGAACCCGGATGCAGCTATATTCCTTTTGCTTCTGTTTCAGATCTTTGCGCTGATATTAGCATTACGTGTATCGCTCCTACAAAGGCTTTTAATATAGCGGGGCTTCAGACTTCCGCTGTTTCAATAGTAAATCCGCATCTGAGGCATAGAGTCTGGAGAGCAATTAATACGGATGAAGTTGGAGAGCCCAATGCATTCGCTATTGACGCTGCAATTGCGGCATTTACGGGCGGAGAGGAATGGCTCGATGAACTTTGCCAATATATAAGTGCAGGAAAGAGAATAGTAAAAAAATTTTTGGAAGAAGAATTGCCGGAAATTTATCTTGTTCAGTCCCAGGCGACGTACCTGTTGTGGCTGGACTGCGGAAATATTACGGACGACAGTACAGAATTGGCCGAGTTTATCAGGTCAGAAACCGGTTTATATCTATCTGCCGGGGCACAATACGGTAAGGCAGGGAAACACTTTTTACGCATGAATATTGCATGTCCTCACGAGCGGATCCGTGATGGACTTACCCGTCTGAAAAAGGCTGTGAAACTTTATATCCGGAAGGTATAGAAAAATAAATCTTTTCTGAGAGCGTTTGGAAAAATGGCAGTTTGGTAAATTATGTTATTAATCATTAACAAGCAAAACTGCTAATGTTATTCGATTCAAAATAACTAAAAATTAATAACACAACTATAAACAAAAGGGTTGTCTTCTGAA
>CABPZV010000204.1 GCA_902462015.1 uncultured Eubacteriales bacterium
CACAGACCGGATTTCCTCCGAAGGTTGAACCGTGTGTCCCAGGAATATATACATTTTCTACCCGCTCGCCAAAAAGAGTTACTCCAAGAGGAAGACCGGCGGCTAATCCCTTAGCGGATGTTACAATGTCCGGCTGAATATCAAAGTTCATATATGCACATAATTTTCCGCTTCTTCCGTTTCCGCATTGAATTTCATCAGCGATCAGCAGAAGATTATACTTTTCAGCTGTATTTTTTATCGCGCAGACAAAATCTTCTGTCAGTGGTATTACACCGCCTTCACCCTGTACCGCTTCAAACATTATCGCGCATACGTTTCCGGCCGCTGCAAGTGCCTCAAGAGAATCAGGATTATCAGCATCGGCATAGACAAATCCGGGAGTAAACGGTCCGAATTCATGGTGATAACAATCCTGTCCTGTTGCGGAAAGAGTTGTTATAGTTCTTCCGTGAAAACTGTTTTTTAATGTAATTATTGTCGAGTGATTTTCATCTCCGTATTTGTTAAAAGCATATCTGCGCGCCGCTTTTATTGCGCATTCATTTGCTTCGGCTCCGGAATTTGAAAAGAAGGCCTTTTTTAAACCTGTTCTTTGGCAAAGCATTTCAGCAAGCTTGACGCAGGGTTCGGTATAATAGAGATTTGAAGCATGCGCCAATTTATGAATCTGGTTTTCAACCGCAGTGCACCATTCCTTGTCTGCTGCGCCGAAAGTATTTACTGCTATGCCTGCACCCATGTCAATATATTCGGTTCCTGTTTCATCGTAAAGTATGCAGCCATCACCGCGTACAAGAGTCAAAGGGAAACGCGAATATGTGTGTGCGATGTACTTTGAATCTGTCTGTCTTATATTCATTATTTACTCATACACCTTTCTTTGTCGAATCTGCGTGTAATACGCTTATATACAGTATCTGTCAGCCTCTAAATTTTATGAGTTCTGCTCATTTAAACTATCATGGTACCTATTCCTTCGTCTGTAAGAGTTTCAATAAGAATAGAATGAGGAATTCTGCCGTCGATGATAAACACTTTATGTACTCCCATTCGAACTGCCTCAACGCAGCATTCAACTTTAGGAATCATACCGCCGGAAATTGTACCGTTTTCAATAAGTTCAGGAACCGAATTTATTTTCAGAACTGGTATCAGTGATGAGATATCATTTTGATCGCGGAGAATTCCGCTGGTATCTGTCATACAGATCAGGCTTTCTGCGCCAAGCTCGCCTGCTATCTGTGCTGCCGCCGTGTCGGCGTTAATATTGTATACATGTCCTTCGCGGTCACATCCCACTGTAGATATTACCGGAATATACCCATTTTCCTGAATATCTATAATTGGTTTTACGTTTACTTTTGTAATTTCTCCTACGTAACCGAGATCTTTTGAAAGCGGCTTAGCTTCAATAAGATGACCGTCAGCTCCACAGAGACCGATTGCTTTTCCGCCTATGTTTTCGATGAAATTTACCAGTCCTTTATTGATTTTACCGGATAAAACCATTTGAACAATATCGGCTGTCTCGCTGTCGGTTACTCTAAGCCCTCCGACAAATTCACTTTTTTTTCCGATTTTTCCGAGCATATCGGTAATTTCCGGACCTCCGCCGTGTACAAGAACGACGCGGACTCCAATTAATGAGAGAAGAACAATGTCTCCCATTACTGCTTTTTTCAGATCGTTGCTCAGCATGGCATTTCCGCCGTATTTGATTACAACTACTTTATTATTATATTTCTGTATATATGGAAGTGCATGAACAAGTACTTCAGCGCGTTCCGCATTTGTAAGATTCATTTTATATTGCCTTTCAGTGTGAATTAATTGTCTTTGTATTGAAGCAACAGAGAATATCTTTAATAGGGAAATCTTATAACAAAAATTATGTTCTGTAGTCTCCGTTGATTTTTACATAATCATATGTAAGGTCGCATCCCCATGCAGTTGCAGATGCATTACCGTTTCCAAGTGATACAAGAATTTCAATTTCATTTTCAGAAAGTATGATTTTTGCAGATTCTTCCGAGAAATCGATACCTGCTCCGTTACGGCATACTTCTATTTCTCCTTTGTGTGAACGAAAAGAGACTCCTACTTTTGATACGTCGACATCTGCACCTGAATAGCCAATTGCGCATAAAACCCGTCCCCAATTTGCGTCGGCACCAAACATGGCTGCTTTGAGAAGAGAGGAACAGATTACCGATTTTGCGACCGTCTTAGCTGTTTTTTCGTCATCAGCTCCTGAAACAATACATTCAAGCAGTTTGGTTGCTCCTTCACCGTCAGCGGCTATCATGCGGCATAACTTACTTGTGATTTCAAAAAGCGCCGCACAGAAGGAATCAAAATCTTCTCCCTCGGAATTTATTTCAGGATTATCGGCAAGTCCGTTAGCCATTATTGCTACCATATCATTTGTTGAGGTATCTCCGTCGATGGAAATCATATTGAAAGAATCCTTTACATCGCTTGAAAGGGCTTTTTGCAGCATGGCAGGACTGATCGAACAGTCTGTTGTGATAAATACAAGCATTGTAGCCATGTTAGGATGGATCATACCTGAGCCTTTTGCAATTCCTCCGATACGGCATTCTTTTCCTTTTATCGTGAAACGACAGGAAAGCTCCTTTATTTTAGTGTCTGTAGTCATGATTGCAGCAGCGGCACGTTCACTGTATCTTCCGAGATCTGCAGCCAGCGGCTTCATTCCGTTTGCAATTGGGTCTATTGAGAGCGGCTGTCCTATAACCCCGGTCGATGCAACAATTACATCCTGAGCAGAAATTCCTGTATGCTTTTCTACAAGCAGGCTCATTTCTTCCGCAATTTCTATTCCGTTTGCATTGCATGTATTTGCGTTTCCGCTGTTGCAGATTATTGCTTGAGCCCGTCCGTTTGAAAGATGCCTTTTTGTGACAGTAAGGGGCGCACCTTTAACGGCGTTTTTTGTATATACAGCAGCTGCATTTGCCGGGATTTCAGAAACGATTAAAGCGAGATCAGACTTCGACTTATTTTTTCTTATACCGCAGTGAATACCGTTTGCCTTGAATCCTCTTGCCGCGCATATTCCTCCTGGGATAGTCTTTATTTTAAATGTTTTCATGGCTTTTCCTTTCATATAGACTGTAAATTTACATTCCGTTCTTCAGATTTTTATGTAAATTAAAAATAAGTACCGTTTTTTTAGATTTCGCCGAGCAATAATCCTTTGTACGGGTCCGCCCCGATAGCAAGGTTCATACATTCGATTGCCGCGCCCGACGCGCCTTTTCCAAGATTATCGTAGCGTGCGGTGAGAATTATTCTCTCTTCATTGCCATAGACGGAAATCTCCATGGAGTCCATTCCGGAATATGCTCCTGCAGACAGGAAACCGTTTTCATCGCCGTCCTTTATAAATTTTACAGCAGGTCCTTTATAGAGTTCTGAGTATATATCTTCTATATCTTTCATACTTCCGCGGATACTATCAGTAAAAAGCGGAATGGTTACCTCCATACCGCTGTAAAAGTCTGCAACGGTCGGACAAAATACAGGTTTATGCTTCAGCCCGCATATTATTTGCATTTCCCGAAGGTGTTTGTGTTCCTGAGTAATTCCGTATTGACGGGGAGCACAGAGC
>CABPZV010000205.1 GCA_902462015.1 uncultured Eubacteriales bacterium
CGTTAGCTCCTCAGGGTTTCAGTGGGAGATTATAACTCCCACTGAAGCCTTGAAGTGGAACCCGCCGCCTTAGGAGGCGACCGCCTTAGAAGGCGGGGGACATCTGCGTTAGGTTATATAAATATTTGTTTTTCTGTATTAAAACTTTAAATTGCGAAAGGAAACCGTTGTATATTATGAAAAATGTAATTGGAATTGATATAGGAGGAAGTACAACAAAAATTGTGGGCTTTTCAGGCGAAGGAGAGCTTATAGAGCCAATGGCTGTAAAGGCTGCTGATCCGCTCACATCGGCATACGGAGCCTTCGGAAAATTCACAAACCAAAACAGAATTCGGCTTGATGAAGTCAGTCAGGTCATGATTACAGGTGTGGGCGCTTCCTATATAAACAAGGATATTTTCGGTCTTCCGTGCAAAATATGTCCCGAATTCGACTGCATCGGCAAAGGCGGACTTTGGCTTTCCGGACTTGATGAAGCGATTGTAGTCAGCATGGGCACCGGCACGGCAATGGTATATTCAAAGCGCGGCAGCGCGCCGGTCTATCTCGGCGGTACCGGCGTAGGCGGAGGTACACTTGTCGGTCTTTCTCATTTGCTGCTTGGAACCGACAATATAGAGCATATTTTCAGTCTTGCGGAGACCGGCGACATTTCTAATATTGACCTGAGGATATCGGACATGACAAGCAGGGATATTCTTCCGGGCATGCCGGGAGATATGACCGCTTCAAACTTTGGAAATGTTGACAATCTGGCCTCGATAGGTGACAAGGCGCTGGGACTAATTAATATGGTATTTGAGACAATTGGCATGTGCGCAATTTTCGCCTCGCGCGCATATAAACTGAATGATATCGTACTCACCGGGAATCTGACCCGCGCGCCGATTGCAAAGAAAACGTTTGATACTTTAAATAAAATGTTCGGAGTTAATTTTATAATCCCGAAGAATTCATTTTTCTCAACGGTAATCGGAGCCGCACTTTAAGCTTTTTTAACCGTTCTGGGACGGAGACGGGTTCAGGCCGGGAGCTGCACCGCCGACACCGTCTGTGCCTGTTCCCTGCACCAGATTATCCGTCTGTGCATTGTTTCCGTCGTTGTCGTTGTCTGGGCCGCAGGATACAAACGAGACGGCCGTCATGCAGAATACTGATAAAACAGCCGTCAAAATAAGAAATTTTTTCAAAGCTTTTCTCCTTTCCGCCGCAAAGCGGCGTAAATGTTTGGCGCAAATATATCACGCCTTTTTATTATGGGCAGTTTTAGCCTTTTTATGTAACGGTTGCCGGTAATAATTCTTTTTTCGTTTTACTCTTTACTTTTTTTCAGCTTTATAGTATAATATTGAGTATAAATTTTAGTACGTATGAAAGGTATGGTCGTAAGAATGTCAAACAAGGTACTTGTAGAAACCTCTGCACGTCATGTACATATTACGGAGGAACAAATCGAAATTCTTTTCGGAAAGGGAGCCAAGCTCACGCATAAAAAGGATCTGAGTCAGCCGGGTCAGTATGCCTGTGAAGAGCGGGTAACGATTGTCGGACCTAAAAAACCGATTGCGAATGTAATAATTCTCGGTCCGGCAAGAAGCAAAGCTCAGGTAGAGGTATCTTTTACAGACGCGCGTACTCTTGGAATTGAAGCTCCGGTACGTGAAAGCGGAGATGTTGCCGGAACTCCGGGCTGCAAAATTGTAGGTCCGTGCGGAGAGATCGATCTTTCGGAGGGTGTGATTATCGCTAAACGGCACGTACATCTTGATCCTGCAACCGCAAAGCAGTTCGGCGTGAGCGACAAGCAGATTGTTTCGCTGAAAATTGATAACGGACTTGGAAGAAGCACAGTTTACGGCGATCTTGTCGTCAGAGTTAATGAGAACTTTGCGCCTGCGGTGCATCTTGATACAGACGAGTCAAACGCCGCGTGTGCATTCGGAAAATGTTACGGAGAGCTCATATAAGGCTGAAAGTCTGCAAGGTCAAAAAAATAAATACTGAAAGAATAAACGGACGCAGAAACCGGGGTTTCTGCGTCCGTTGTCTGTACATCCAGCAAAAAATACATCGGGAGAGATTCGGAATATAACCCGCAAAACAAGCTTTAAACAAAAACTTTTGCGGTTTGTATCCGCAGCTTTATTGACTTATTGATCAAAATTGGGTATAATACATAATAAGGGAGGCATTTGTCATGATCTATAGACCTGAATACGTTGAAAAAATCATAGCTTATATGGATACTCCGTTTGCAAAAATCTTAACAGGCGTACGCCGCTGCGGAAAATCTACCATTATGAGTATGATTCGTATGGAAATTGAAAAACGTGGTATTAGCCGGGAGCGTATTCTCCATTACAATTTTGACTCTCTTGAATACGAGAATATGACGGCAAAAGAGCTTTTCAGCATTATCAAAGGGCAGCTCTTGCCCGGTGGCAAGACATATCTGTTTTTAGATGAGATACAGGAAATCAAGGGGTGGGAGAAGGTCGTAAACTCCCTTATGTCCGATTATGACGTAGATATTTATTTGACAGGCTCTAACTCAAGAATGATGTCCTCCGAGATATCCACCTACCTTACAGGCAGATATATTTCTTTCCGTATCTATCCGCTGTCCTTTGCCGAATATTTGAAGTTCCGTAAAGAATTTACCACGGCAGACGACCCGAAAAAGGAGCTTGTGCGGTATTTGCAATTCGGAGGTTTTCCTGCACTTCATCTTCGGGAATATACCAAAGAAGAAGCCTATCTAATCGTCAGAGATATTTACAATTCTACGGTATTTACGGATATCGTGAGAAGAAACCGTATCCGCAAAATAGATCAGTTTGAGCGCGTTGTGAGATATGTTTTTGACAACATTGGCAATACCTTTTCCGCTTCTTCGATATCAAAGTATTTGAAAAGTGAACAGCGGACGTTGGATAATGAAACTGTATATAACTATTTGAGCAAACTCGAAAGCGCGTATATCATTCACCGCTGCTGCAGATACGATGTCAGGGGTAAAGAAATACTGAAAACGCAGGAAAAGTTTTATCTTGCCGATCCTGCCCTGCGATACAGTGTTTTCGGATATAATGTCGACAGCGCAGGAGCTATGCTTGAAAATATTGTGTATCTGGAGCTTCTTCGCCGCGGCTATGACGTCTGCGTCGGAAAGTTAGACGGATACGAAATTGATTTTATCGCCGCAAGACAGGACGAAAAAATTTATGTGCAGGTGGCGAAAGAAATCAAAGACGAAGGCACAAGAGAGCGGGAATATGGCCGCCTTTTGGAGATCGGAGACAATTATCCGAAGTTCGTACTTTTGGAGGATGATTATGCTGGTGGAAACTATATGGGCATAAAGACGATCCATATTGCGGATTTTTTGTTGAGTAAAGATTTTTAGTGCGGCACAGTACAAATAGGTAGCTCAGCTTTATTGATTTCTTGAAAAGCAAAAATAAAAAACCGGCCGTGCCGCGCCAATTGGTGCATGGGCGGCATGACCGGATAAGTTAATTTCGAGGGCAAGTTTTCTGTTCACGGCTAATATGAACAGAAGCCCCCGGCA
>CABPZV010000206.1 GCA_902462015.1 uncultured Eubacteriales bacterium
CGCACGGCCTTTAGACATTCCTGTACCCACAAGAGGCATTGAAATAATAGCTCCCTCCGGAAAATTCTGAATTGCTATTCCTGCCGCAAGCGTAAGTGCCCCTGCTGCCGTAATAACAGATCCACCTTCAATCATTCCGGCAAGAACAACCCCTACGGCCATACCTTCAGGCAAATTATGAAGAGACACGGCCAGTACAAGCATTGTTGATTTGCCTAATCCGCATTTTTTTCCTTCAGGGCAATTGGAATTCATATGAAGATGAGGTATTACCGAATCGAGAAAAAGCAAAAAAACAATACCAAGAAGAAAACCAACCGCCGCAGGAATCCATTTTGGTCCTCTTTGTTCAGAACTCATTTCGATTGCAGGAATAAGCAAAGACCAGACAGACGCTGCAATCATCACACCCGACGCAAATCCCAGCAGCATTTTCTGCAGCCGCGGTTTCATATCTCCTTTCATAAAAAAGACCATTGCAGAACCCAAAGTCGTCCCGGCAAACGGCAGGAGAATACCGATTACCGTTTTAAAAAAATCATTCATACTAATTAAATGCCTTCCTAACTTGAAAAAAGTAAACCGAATCCGCCGCACCGGGAAAAACGTCATAAATGTCCGGGACATCTTGCTTTAGCTACATGTAATATAATATAGTTTTTGTGTATTTTTGTCAACCTGTTTTATGACATAAAGAAAAAACAAATTAAGTTTCTACGGCGGATATTCATTGACTTTTGACTTGATTTTTTCTTTTCACACTGTTATACTATATGCATCAATCTAACCGGAGTTATAATTAATGTTTAGTATAGCATTGTCCAACGTACTTGTCACACTGTTTTACATGATACCTGGGTTTGTTGTCCGCAAGATGAATAAAGCTTCCGAAACACATCTGCAAACACTGTCCGGTATTCTTATTTATATCTGTACCCCTTTTCTTGAGATCTCAGCTTTCATGTCGCTGGATTTTTCCATCTCAGAGACTGCAGAAATGATTAAATTCTTTATTGTATCATTCTGTCTTCAAAGCATTTTTATGCTGATCCTGTACCTTTTTTTGAGGCATAAATACTCCGAAAGCAAGTACAGACTTCTTACAATTGCATCCGTTCTCGGAAACGTCGGTTTTTTCGGCATGCCGATAACACGCGCCCTTTTGCCTGACAATCCTGAGGTTGCATGCTACTGCGCTGTAAACATGGTCACAATGAATATTCTTATATTCACTGTAGGAATATTCTGTCTCACAAACGACAAAAAATATATATCTGTTAAAAGTGCTCTGTTCAATCCGACAATATTTGGATTTGTAGTCGCTCTTCCCTTTTATATCTTCGGATTTAAAAATATACTGCCCAATCCGCTTATTGATGCCATTAATACTGTAGGCGATATTTCAACTCCCCTCTGTATGTTTATTCTCGGCATTCGTCTCGCTTCGGTAAAACTGAAAACGGTTTTTAACAAACCGATTGTATATCTCATATGCTTTATGAAGCTGTTAGTATTTCCCTCTTTCTGCTACGCTGCGGTTTCACTGCTTCCGGTATCTCCGGTATTCCGCTCCGCAGTCACAATTCTCGCTGCAACCCCATGTGCATCGGTAATTCTTGCACTATCTGAAATCCATGAAAGCGAACCGGATATGGCGGCAAGATGCCTTCTCGTCAGTACAGTTTTATGCTTTGTCACAATTCCGATAATTACTCTTCTTGTACAATGAAAATTTCTATTGAGAGTCTTAAGCTAAGGCCTGAAAAATTCTTGAGACTTTTTACCAAAAGGCATGGTAATAAGAATGAAAAAAATAACAATTGGCATAACCGCACATGTTGACGCCGGAAAAACAACTCTCGCCGAGGCAATACTCTGCCGGGCAGGTAAACTGAGAAAAGCCGGCAGAGTTGATTGCGGCAATACGCTTCTTGATTCACATGAGCTTGAAAAAAAGCGCGGAATTACAATCTTTTCAGGCGAAAGCGGCTTCATAGCAGGCGATAAAGAGATAAATCTTATTGACACCCCCGGACATATCGATTTTTCAGCGGAAACGGAAAGAATTCTTGATATACTTGACTACTCTATCCTCGTTATCAGCGGTACAAACGGCGTACAGCCGCATACAAGAACACTCTGGAAGCTGCTTGCGCATTATGAAATTCCGGTTTTCATATTTATAACTAAAATGGATTACTCCGGATACACAGAAAAAGAAATCATGAAATCTTTACAGGCTGAGCTTTCTGACGGCTGCATCAGCTTTTCTGACAGTAGCTACAGTCAAAGAAATGATAGTATTGCCCTGCGAGATGAAAATATTCTCGACAGCTATATAAATACCGGAATAATTTCAGATTCATCTATCGCCGAAGCGATCAGGAAAAGAAAAATTTATCCCTGTTCTTTCGGTTCAGGACTTAAGATGACAGGAATTGACAATTTTATCGAAATGCTTAGCAGATATACTCTCCCTGCCGAATATCATGATACCTTCGGCGCGAAAGTATATAAAATTACATATGACACGGACGGAAAAAGAGAAACACATTTAAAGATTACCGGCGGAAAACTTGCTGTTCGCGACAGCGTTTCTTCGAATGGTAAAGATGAGAAAGTAACTCAAATTAGAAAATATTCGGGAATGAAGTTTGAAACAATCAGCGAGGCACAAGCAGGCGATATCTGTGCCGTTACGGGTCTGTCTCAGACAATGTGCGGCGAGGGTCTTGGATTTGAGGCAAATAAGCCGGAACCCGTAATTGAAGCCGTTATGAGATATCAGATTAAGCTTCCGTCTGAGAGTGTTCCAACGGAAGAACTCCCCAAACTCAAACAGCTTGAAGAAGAAGATCCTCAGCTCCATATAGAATGGAATTCTGCTTCCAAATCAATATGCGCCTCTCTTATGGGTGCAGTACAGGCAGAGATTCTGCAGTCGCTAATCATGAGCAGATTTAACCTCGAAACAGAAATAACGCCGGACGAGGTTGTCTACCGTGAAACCATTCAAAGCGAGACTGAAGGCGTCGGTCATTATGAACCTCTCCGTCACTATTCGGAGGTTCACCTTATTCTGACTCCGCTTCCACGCGGAAGCGGCATAATATACGACTCTCAATGTCCTCCGGATTCTGTTGAACCGCAATACATAGCTCAGGTAATGTCTGCGCTTCAAAACAGCAGTCATAAAGGCGTACTTACCGGTTCAAAAATAACCGACATAAAAATTACGTTTATCTCCGGAAAATCACATATAAAGCATACCTCAGGCGGAGATTTCAGAGAAGCTGCAATGCGTGCGCTGCGATGCGGATTGATGCATACAAGTTCGATACTTCTTGAGCCTTACTATGCTTTTGTACTTCAAATTCCCGGCAATACACTTGGCCGGGCGATGAACGACATACGTATGATGCACGGAAGCTTCGGAGAACCTGAACAACAAGGAAGCGATTATATACTGCGCGGAAAATCGCCTGTCAGCACTATGAACAGCTATCAAAATACCGTTGCAGCTTATACAGGTGGAAATGGAAAACTTTTTCTTGAGTTTGCCG
>CABPZV010000207.1 GCA_902462015.1 uncultured Eubacteriales bacterium
TAACGCTTTAAGGTGCAAGTTTCGCTTCGCTGACAAAGTCAGCGATTTTGCAGAGCAAAACCCCGAAACGTTGCGGTTCGGCAGGTGACTTATGGTATAATAACCTTAAAGCTAACGCTTTAAGGTGCAAGTTTCGCTTCGCTGACAAAGTCAGCGATTTTGTAAAGCAAAACCCCGAAACATTGCTGTTTGCTAAGTAATTTATGGTATAATAATCTAAGATGCAGGGAAGAAAAGCTGTTTATGCTGTACGCTTTTGCAGGTTATGCAAAAAATGTACGGCTGAATACGGCAGATATTTTTGCCTTTTCGCGCCGAAGGAGCATATTCAATATGAAATTATTTAAAAGGTATCTATTTTATAAAAGGAAGCTTTTTTTACTGTTTTTTGTTTTTGCGCTGTTCTTTGCCGTATCCTTTATGCTGTATCATCTTCCTGCAGGAGCCGTTCTGTATCCTACAGGAGTATGTATTTTTGCGTCGGTTGTATGTTTGGCTGTTGATTTTTGTACAATCAGAAAAAAGCATCTTACGCTTGACAGATTAAAAAATCTGCCTGCGGCAGAGATTGAAGATTTTCCGGCGCCGGATTCTATATCGGATGACGATTACCGCGAAGCAGTACTGAAGTTAAAGAAAGAATTAGCTGACAGCGAGGCAGCCTCAGATAAAAAATATTCCGATATGATGGACTATTATACGGTTTGGGTACATCAGATTAAGACGCCAATTGCGTCTATGAAGCTTATTCTTGAAAGTATGGATTCCAAAGATTCAAGAAAACTGTCTGCTGAGCTTTTCAGAATCGAGCAGTACGCCGAGATGGTACTGACATATCTGCGTTTGGACACCTCTTCAACCGATTACGTATTTTCAGAAACAGATCTTGACGGCATTATCAGGCAAAGCATTAAAAGCTTTGCCGGGGAATTTATACTCCGGAAGCTGAGGCTTGATTATTCCCCTGTACAAAAAACGGTGCTGACAGATGAAAAATGGCTTTCTTTTGTAATCGGTCAAATTCTTTCAAACGCTTTGAAATATACGTTTGAAGGGAGCATACGTATTTATATGAAGGATGATAAAACCTTGTGTATAGCGGATTCAGGAATCGGAATCAGTCCGGAGGATATCCCGCGCATATTTGAAAACGGATACACAGGTCTTAACGGAAGAAATGATAAAAAGGCAAGCGGTATTGGACTTTATCTCTGCAAATGTGTATGCGACAGACTCGGACATAAGATTTCCGCCGAATCTGAGCCCGGAGTGGGAACTGCTATCAGCATACGTTTTGACCGGTACGAGCTGAATGCCGAATAAACTTTCGCTGCGATGCCGGAAGTTTAATATGTAAAATAACTTAACCGGCAATTGTGAACAGCTGATACAGCTGTGACAAAACTGTAAGAATTTAAGGGGAAAATGTAAGAAGAATCGATGTTAATTTTTTTATGATTTTGATATAATTATGACCATAAATAACGGAATGAGACGGAACAGTCTTTCACCTATCCTGCAGTCAGCTGCAGCTTCTACGGTATTTTCAGGTGTTGGATTAAAACAGCGTCAAAAATCCGGATATAAATTGACGGCGCGAAAAAATATTTAACCTATTGGTGGAATATAACTTTTATTCGCCGGGAAAGGTATATAAATAAAAATGAGTATTCTTACAGTAAAAGGTTTGCGTAAAGTGTATACCACACGATTCGGCGCAAATAAAGTCGAAGCACTGAAAAATGTCAGCTTCACAGTTGAGGACGGCGAATACATAGCTATTATGGGTGAGTCGGGTTCCGGAAAAACTACGCTTCTCAATATATTAGCCGCTCTCGACAAACCGACAAGCGGAGTTGTACAGCTTGACGGGAAAAACATAACCGAGATTAAGGATTCAGAGGTATCTGCATTCAGAAGAGATAATCTTGGATTTGTATTTCAGGATTTTAATCTTCTTGATACTTTTTCGCTTGAGGACAATATATATCTTCCGCTCGTACTTGCCGGAAAATCATATAAGGAGATGAATTCTGTACTGATTCCGATAGCCGAAAAGCTTGGAATCAGCGGACTTCTGAAAAAATATCCTTATGAAGTGTCCGGCGGTCAAAAACAGAGAGCGGCAGTTGCACGTGCTCTTATAACAAAGCCGCGCCTTGTGCTTGCTGATGAACCGACAGGCGCTCTTGATTCAAAGTCAACCGATGAGCTGCTCAGACTTTTTGGCGAAATTAACAGGGAAGGGCAGACCGTACTTATGGTAACGCACTCGGTTAAGGCCGCAAGTCATGCCGGCCGCGTGCTGTTTTTAAGGGACGGCGAGGTATATCATCAGCTTTATCGCGGCACATACGGGAACGAACAGTTCTATGGAAAAATTTCAGATACCCTCACGATGATTGCGACTGGCGGTGAGATAGCATGAAGGCTGGATTTTATCCCTCACTTGCCGTAAATGGTATAAGGAAAAATAAGAAATTCTATCTTCCGTATATCCTCACATGTACGGGAATGATAACAATGTTTTATGTGATTTTATATCTTTGCGTCTCAGATGTTATAGCAAGACTTCCCGGAGCGGGAACGATTTCTTCACTGCTTGAAATGGGAAGTGGAATCATAGCATTTTTTTCACTTATTTTTTTGTTTTATACAAATTCATTTCTTACCAGACGCAGAAAAAAGGAATTCGGACTTTACAATATACTCGGTATGGGTAAATGGAATATAGGAAGACTTCTGGTGTGTGAAACCATTATAACTGCAGTTCTTTCTATAGTGTGCGGGCTTATTTTTGGTATTGCCGTTTCCAAGCTTGCTGAGCTTGTTCTCGCAAATCTTCTTCACGGTGAAATAGTATATACTTTTTCCATTTCAGGCATCGCCATATTAAAAACTGTTGAGGTTTTTTCTGCAATTTTTTTGCTTCTCTTGTTGAATTCGATTGCGCATTTGCGGCTGTCCAACCCTGTAGACCTTTTGAAGAGTGAAAATGTCGGAGAAAAACCTCCGAAATCAAATTGGTTTTTCGGTCTGCTCGGTGTTCTCATTCTTGCAGCCGCATACTATTTAGCTGTTTCGATAAAAGAGCCTATCGAAGCTTTAGTCTGGTTTTTTGTCGCCGTTATAATGGTAATTGCGGCTTCATATATGATTTTTATCTCAGGATCGGTAATTCTCTGCCGAATTTTGCAGAAGAATAAACGCTATTATTATAAAAAAAATCATTTTGTTTCGGTTTCATCGATGGTTTATCGTATGAAACGCAACGGCGCAGGACTTGCTTCTATCTGCATTCTTGCTACAATGGTTCTTGTCATGTTGTCATCAACAACCTGCCTTTACTTTGGAGTAGAGGATTCAATTAATACAAGATATCCAAGCGATATTAACATAAATACAAGCCTGCTTGAGACAAAATCTCTTTTTGACGAAAGCACTGAAAACATAAAAAATGAAATAAAAGGCATATGCAGCCGGAATAACGCAGAAAATATTGACGAATCTGAATATAGTTATGCCATTCTTAACGGAATAGCAGAAGAAAGCTATATTGAA
>CABPZV010000208.1 GCA_902462015.1 uncultured Eubacteriales bacterium
CAACCTACGCAGAGAGCGTTAGCTCCTCAGGGTTTCAGTGGGAGATTATAACTCCCACTGAAACCTTGAAGTGGAACCCGCCGCCTTAGAAGGCGGGGGACATCTGCGTTAGGTTATATTAAAGCTTGACCAACATTTTTTACCAACATTTTTCTCTGCTGAGACCGAGCAGTATTAAAAGTGAAATTGTAACGTATACCGGAAATACTATAAAAAGCGGATTAGAACTTACTCTATCCGCTTTTTATAGTATCCCGGCATTCTAACAGATAATTGCAACCTGAAGTTGCTCAATTTGTAATTCCTGATTGGTAGTAAATGATGTACGAATCGGTTAAAATAAAGTAAATTAAACCTTTTGGGAGGTAAAAATGATAGGGAAAAAACTTGCAGAACTTAGAAAAGCACGTGCGATTACTCAGGAAAAGCTTGCAGAGAGACTATCTGTCTCACGTCAGGCGGTTCAGAAATGGGAAACCGATTCCTCCATGCCGGATATCTCTAAACTGATTATGATAAGTGAACTTTTCGGAGTTACCATTGAAGAGCTTCTCGGAATTAAGATAAATGAGAGAAATAATCTGAGATATCCCGATGAGCAGATTCCTTATTACGAGGAAATGGAGGATGCCTTCTATGTGCATCTTGTTCATGAGCTGCAGCAATCTTCGGAGGAGGGGCGCGATGTTGAGCAGCTGGCAGGTTTGTTTACAGAGATTCACAATCTTCCGAACAGCCGTGCCAAAAGAGATCTTGCCGAGATAGCTTTCAATATGATTGATACTACTCCTCAGCGCATTGATTACCGTTATAATGAGCCTTCAGATTACGAAGAAATTATGCTTCTCTGCGATCCCATCAATGCCTTAAAATTTGACGGCACTAATATAGAGGATAAGATACGCGGTGCATGGCTTGGAAGAATTGTTGGATGCAACCTCGGAAAACCTCTTGAGGGCATGCGCCTAAGTACTATGATTCCGGGACTAAAGCAATGCGGAAACTATCCTGTTCACAGATATGTCCGTTCGGAGGATATTACAGATACCTTTAAGCCACACGCATTTTTAACTATAGATACTGTTGACAGGGAAGGTGCTGCTCCTATAGACGATGACACAACGTATACAGTAATGTCATCTGTCCTTATAGAACGGTACGGGCGAAATTTCAAGTCAGAGGAGCTTGCATATCTGTGGACATTGCTGCAGGTAAAAAATGCATACTTTACAGCCGAAAAAGTTGCCTATCTGAATATTGTAAACGGTTTCCGTCCTCCATATACCGCAACATATCACAATCCGTACCGCGAATGGATCGGCGCACAGATAAGGAGCGACTACTACGGATATATAAATCCGGGAGATCCCGGAACAGCTGCTGAATACGCTTTCCGCGATGCACGTATTTCACATACTAAGAACGGTATTTACGGAGCAATGTATGTCGCGGCAATGATTGCCAGAGCTGCGGTAAACGAAGATCCGGAAGATATCGTTTCCACAGGATTGCACTATGTTCCGAAAACATCACGTCTTTATGAGGCCCTTTCACGTATATTGGAAGACTACAGACATGGCGTAAGCGCCAAATCATGGTCTGAACGTTTTCACAAAGAATGGGATGATGAACCCTTCCATAACTGGTGTCATGTTATATCAAATGCGTGCATCGTAACAGCTGCGATTCTTTACTGCGGCGGCGACTTTTTGAAAAGCATCTGTTTTGCGGTAAGCGAAGGCTTTGATACCGACTGCAACGGTGCTACCGTAGGATCGGTTGTCGGTATGATGCGGGGTTCCTCAGTCATTCCTGAATCATGGCTCCAACCATTTCACGGAAAACTGAGAACACAGCTTTTTGAGATCGGAGACGTTACATTCGATGAAATGATTGAAAAGACATTGAAGCATATAGAAAACAGAAAATAAGCATCAACAATGACTTAAAGACCGTTACACGGCTTTGGGGTATGAATTGTAAACGCTGAAAAAGATAGAAAAATACAGGCCTTCGTGTCTCATAGCCAAACGGACAATATCCGTTATCCGAACGCCTGTTAGCAGAAGGACTGTTAGTAAACGTCCTGACAAACGGGATCTAACATTCAGTAAAAAACATCTTGTCTTGCTTTATCATGGATTTATGGAAAGGATATTACAATAAAATATGATCGGAAAAAAACTTACAGAACTCAGAAAAACTCGTGCAATTACTCAAGAAAGCCTTGCAGAACGTCTTGATGTTTCACGTCAGACAATTCAAAAATGGGAAAGTGATGCGGCCACACCGGACGTTTCTAATCTTATTATACTGAGCAAACTTTTCGGAATAACGATGGAAGAGCTCCTCGGTATGAAGGTAAAACCTAAAAAGAGCATGCGTTATCCGTCGGAAAAAACCCCGGATTATGAAAATATGGGTGGAGCCTTTTATAATCAGCTTCTTTTGGAATTTCAGCAGGCCTGCGAAGAGGGAAAAGATATTTTTTCTCTAAACGGACTGTTTACTGAGATAGATAAACTGCCTAATAGCCGTGCAAAAAAGGATCTTTCCGAAATCGCATACCGAATGATACATTCTGCATCTCAAAGGATAGATTATCCGTATAATGAACCGTCTGAAATCGGCAGTATTATGCTGCTGTCTGATTTTCCGGTCGCGGAAAAAGCCCCTGACCGCGATATTCTCAAGGACAAGATACACGGCGCATGGCTTGGAAGAATTATAGGCTGCGATCTTGGAAAACCTCTTGAAGGCCTGCATAGAAAAGATATGATCCCCGGACTTACCGCTTGCGGCAATTATCCAATTCATCGATATGTAACGGCCGATGATGCTACGGATTCCTTTAAACCGAATCTTCTTGCGACTATTGATGCAATTGAAAAGGCAAAAGCCGCAGCAGTTGATGACGACACAAACTATACCGCAATGGCTTCATATCTTATAGACTGTCACGGACGAAATTTCACACCATATGAGCTGGCACGTCTTTGGGTGGACGTTCAGATAAAAGAAATGTACTGTTCAGCTGAACAGGTAGCTTTTGTCAATATTTTGAACGGATACCGTCCTCCGGATACCGCAACACGCTACAACCCATATCGGGAATGGGTCGGAGCACAGATCAGAGCTGATTATTACGGCTATATAAATCCGGGTGATCCGGCAGCAGCTGCTGAGTATGCATTTCGTGATGCAAGTATCTCTCATGTGAAGAATGGTATTTACGGCGCAATGTTCGTCGCCGCTATGATATCAAGAGCATCTGTAAGCAGTGATACATCAGATATAGTCCGGACAGGACTGCGCTGTATACCGAAAACCTCGCGACTATATAAAGCCGCGGCGGAAGTGCTCGCCGGTTACGAAAACGGGATCAGTTATTCAGAATGGTCTGTACACTTCAATAAAAAATGGAATGATGAGATTCAGCATCACTGGTGTCATGTTATTTCAAACGCATGTATTGTGACAGCGGCTGTTTTATACGGGAAAGGTGATTTTTCCGCAAGTATAAGCCTGGCAATAAGCGAGG
>CABPZV010000209.1 GCA_902462015.1 uncultured Eubacteriales bacterium
ATGCATATGTACAGGAAGCTAGAATATATGATTATTCCGATCATTTTATACAGGAATATTCCAACGTCCGCCAGCTTCTCTTTAATAAAAGAAACGCCTGGCCTTTAAAACGGACAGTCGTTCCAGTATCGTGGCTGTTCTGAAAACCACCGTGGAAACCTTGTTCTTTGGCTATCTGGCATATTGCGCAATAAAAGGTCAGATCACGATCGGCGATATTACTTTTATATTCACTGCCTTTCAATCAGTAGGAGAGGCGCATGAATATGGCATTCGCGGCATCCTGCGTTTCTTAGACAGCGCCATTTCCATCGAATATTTTCGTAAATTCCTCGGCTTAAAAAACTCTATTGTAACGGCAGAAACTGACCAAGGGAAGAAGTTGCTTAAAAATGGCGGAAAACATAAAATCGAATTTCGAGATGTTTCTTTTGCCTACCCCGGAGGTCCCCTTATTCTGCAAAACCTATCATTTTGTATCATGCCAGGCCAGACCGTGGGGCTCGTTGGTCTAAACGGAGCCGGGAAAACAACAGTTGTCAAGTTGATGCTGCGTCTTTACGACTGTACAGAGGGAGAAATATTGATCGATGACATCAATATAAAGGAATATGATCCTTCAGCATTATATGGACAATGGGGCGTTATGTTTCAGGAATACCATACCTACGCCTTGTCCATCCGGGAAAATATTGCTTTGGCACAAGACTTCGTCTCCGACGAAGAACTTAGACGGTCGGGTGATCTTGCCTGTGTAGATGATTTTGTCAAAAAGTTGCCCAAAGGATATGACACGCAACTGTATAAGGTCTTCGACGATGAAGGATACGAACCATCCGTTGGCCAGAATCAGCGCATATCCTGTGCACGCGCGCTTTATAAAAATTCGGAAATACTCATTCTTGACGAACCTTCCGCTTCTATTGATGCACAAACCGAGAGTCGCCTTTTCACCAATTTAAAGGAGCTCAGGGGAGAAAAAACAACTCTTCTGATTTCACATCGTCTGTCTAACATTATATACGCTGATTACATCCTCGTGCTGGAGGGGGGAAAACTTGTCGAGTCGGGTTCCCATGCGCAATTGATTGCCCAAAAAGGAAATTACGAAAAGCTTTTTCGCTTGCAGGCAGAACGTTACATCAAAGGTCAGGATATTGAATCCGCTTGCACAGATGAGAGGACGAAGAGGGAGGCGGCGCAATGAAACTCAAATCCTCTTGGAACAAAGTCCAGAGATTAGCCAGTAATGTTTTGTATCTTCTTAAATTCATATGGAAAGATGCTCGAATACTGATACTGCTCAATATTCTCTTTCTTATCTTCAGCGGTCTTCTTCCCGTAATGCTTTTGAACATCAACCGAGCGGTTATTTCATTCGTCGAAAAGAACGCTTTTACTCTGAATCCTTCCCTCTCTTATTTAATAGTATTGATTGCCGGTATGTGCTCACTGAGGATTCTAGAAGTACTCATTGGTTTTATTAATAGTGCCTCCGGGTTGCTAAACGGTGAGAAGATTGCCGCTAAGATGGATGTACGAATTATGGATAAAGCCAAAAAGGCCAATATGGCCAATTACGATAACCCTGATTACCGCGACCTTCTCTATTCAAAAATCCGTTATGGCGTCAATTGTCGTCCTTCCGAGCTATTCGATAATATTTTTGAGTTTGTCCGGAATATCGTTACCGCTTCTTCTTTGTTGATTAGTTTTTTGCTGACGCCGGGTGGCTGGATCAAACCCGTTATACTTATTTTTGTCGTCCTAGCAGTCCTGCCCAAATTTTATTTTCTGTCGAAGGAATCCAATCCTCGATTTCAGCAAAATGAGTCGTTGGCGCGTAATAGACGGCGGGCTGCGGAAGTACGCAATCTCCTGTTCAATGCCAGTATTCTTGATGAATTCAAAATATATCAAGCGAGTAATTATTTTATCCGGCAATATGAAGAATGCAACGAGGAACTCTACAATCAAGAAAAAAAGCTAATGTACCGACTCCACGCTTATAATCGACTGGCCAGTGTTGTTTCGGTGATCATTTCCCGTATTCCCTACATTCTTCTGATGTGGCTTGCCTTTATTAAAACTATCATCTTAGGAGACTTTGTCTTTCTCGTTGGTTCAGTCGATGAAATGATTAATTCATTAATAGCAATTGTCGCTTCATTTACCGAACTAAAAAACAATGCCATGTATGTAGACTATCTGCGTGAATTTGAACAGACAGACGACAGTATTATCACACAGTGCGGCAATCTCGCCTTTCCTCCAAAAAACGGAAAGCATTCCATTGAGTTCCGCTCCGTTTCTTTCCGTTACCGCAACATGTCTACTGATATTCTACACAATGTTAGTTTTCGTATTGAACCAGGGCAGACCGCAGCTTTGGTAGGACTCAACGGCTGTGGTAAAAGTACTCTTATAAAATTGCTGCTACGGCTATACATTCCTGATAGCGGTACTATCTTCGTTGACGGCGTAGACATACAGCAATACGAGATTCATTCCTATTATCATGCTTTTGGCGTTGTCTTTCAGGATTTCTGTAAATACTCCCTGTCTGTTTCCGATAATTTATGGCTAGGAAACATTCAACAGCCTTTTGATTTGAATAGAGCGCAGAAAGCTGTAGAGCAATGCGAACTCACCGATGTAATTGATAATTTGGAAAAGGGATATGACACTCTCCTGACAAAACGATTTTCCGGTCCTTCCAGCGATTTATCCATTGGGCAATGGCAAAAATTATCAATTGCTCGTGCTTATTATAGAGATAGCGAAATTATCCTACTAGATGAACCATCTGCTTCGCTGGATGTTGAAACGGAATACAAAATTTTTCAAAGTATGGAGTCCCTGAAAGGCGAAAAGACAACCATTTTTGTATCTCATAATCTGTCCAGCGTTACCATATGTGACACTATTATTTTAATCAACAATGGCGGGATAAGCGGAACCGGAACACATCAGGAATTACTGCATACGAATCCCGATTATGCGCGACTCTTTAAAAGCCAGGCTGGCCGTTATCAGGAATCGCTCTGAAACAGAAACCTTTGACAGGAGGTATATTGATGTTGGAATACGATTCGTTCCTGCGTCTTCTTTTTCCCGATACAGATCCGATCATAACACAAATGGAATATGGAGCGCTAGCTGACGAAGCAGACACGATAAATTGTTCTCCAAAAACTAAAGCAGCTATTGCTGCCTACCGCTGTCGAAACAAGCAACAATATACCATTATGTTAGGTCATATCCGAGAAATCACAAAACGATTCAACCAAAACAACATCCGTTACTTCATTTTTAAGGGAACGACATTGGCTTATGACATCTATCGCACTCCCGCACAGAGACGGTCAACTGATATCGACTTGGTAATTTCCCCTCATGATCTGCCGTTGGCTTTGGATCTTCTGGGAGAGGCAGGATTTGAATACGAACATACCCCCGTGAATGCGCGTGATTTTACTCGGTATCATTCAAAAACGGCCTCCCATTTTAACGATTTTACGC
>CABPZV010000210.1 GCA_902462015.1 uncultured Eubacteriales bacterium
GACTGGTTTATTTAATTTTAGGCTGCCTGTGCCTAGGTCTCGGTTGTGTCGGCATTATACTGCCGATCCTTCCCACGGTACCGTTTTTTCTTGTGACGGTGTTCTGTTTTGCGAACTCGTCGCAGAAGCTGCATGACTGGTTCGTCGGAACGAATATGTATAAAAAGCATCTGGAATCCTTTGTAAAGAAAAAAGGCATGACCGTGAAAACAAAGGTCGGAATCATCATTCCTGTTACGCTGCTCATGGGCTTCGGTTTTACGATGATGATGCTCAAGGCTGTCTATATTCCCTGTATCATTCTCGCTTTTGTATGGATCTGCCATATTATCTATTTTGTATTCGGTGTGAAGACGCTGAAAGAGAAAGAGATACGAAAACGGGTGGAAGAATAGTGTACATAGTCGGTACGAATGAGATACCAATCTCTATGGACAAATGTATGTTGAATAAAAAAAGTAGATACATGGTTTTTTTCCATGTGTCTACCTTTATTTTACTATTGCATTTGACAGGTGGTTATGATTTTCCATTATAAATATAAGCAAATATTAAGAAAGGATTGCGCTGTCGTTTGAGAATTCACTTCCGCTGGCAGTTGAGAACATTTCAATAAGCTGTTCAACAGTAAGATTTTTCTTTTTTTCTCCGCTGACATCGACTACAACATGACCGTTGCTCATCATTATAAGACGGCTTCCGTGTGCGATAGCGTCACGCATATTATGGGTGACCATTAATGTTGTGAGCTTGTTTTCCTCCACGATTTTGTCAGATAATCGGAGAACTTTCTCGGCGGTTTTAGGGTCAAGAGCAGCAGTATGCTCGTCAAGTAATAACAATTTGGGTTTCTGAAGAGATGCCATTAGCAAAGTGAGTGCCTGACGCTGTCCGCCGGATAAAAGTCCGACTTTGGCTGTCAGACGATCTTCAAGTCCAAGATCGAATTCTCTGAGAAGTTCACGGTATTTCTCACGTTCATCCTTCTTTATTCCCCATCCGAGACCTCGGCATTTTCCGCGGCGGTATGCAATCGCGAGATTTTCTTCAATTTGCATTTCAGGTGCAGTTCCCATCATTGGGTCCTGAAAAACTCTTCCAAGAAATTTTGCTCTTTTGTATTCCGGCATATTTGTAACGTTAGTACCGTCGATAAAAATATTTCCGGAATCAGGCTTCCAAACGCCGCAGATTGCATTAAGCATTGTACTTTTACCTGCGCCGTTTCCTCCGATGACGGTTACAAAGTCACCGGGAGAAAGTGTTAGATTGAGATGGTTAAGTGCAACCTTTTCGTTGTTTGTACCTGGATTGAACGTTTTGCAGATGTCTACAAGTTTTAGCATTTCTATATTATCATTCCTTTCTGCCGGCTGCAGCTATGTGATAGCTTAAGCCTGCAAAGGCACTCATTTTGTTTTTTATAATTAATATTACAGTATGGAAAGCTTATAGCATTAATAAAATTAGTACTCATAATGCTTTTTGTAAGTTTTCGGAATTTGGATTGCCAGTTATTTTTGCTGCCTAATATTTAAACTTTATTCGGCAGAGATTTTTTTATCAGATTTTTTTCCTTTTGAAAAATATTGTTTTTTCCAATATGGAATAGCAAGGAAAACTGCGACGACGATGGCCGACAGAAGCTTTAGCAGGTCTGTATCCAGACCAAGCCAAATAACAGTCTGATAAACAAGATAGTATATTACGCCGCCTAAAGCAACGCTTAGCAACTGAAGCGCAAAGTTATGGAGCAGCTTTCCAAAAACGGCTTCTCCGATGATAACTGCTGCAAGGCCGATTACAATTGCTCCACGTCCCATCTGAACATCCGCAAATCCCTGATATTGAGACAGAAGTGCGCCCGAAAATGCAACGATTCCATTAGAAAGCATTAATGCTATTACTTTGTTTATATTAGTGTTTATTCCATTAGCACGGCTCATATTTGGGTTGCTTCCCGTTGCGCGAATGGCACATCCTTTTTCTGTACCGAAAAACCAGTAGAGAAGTATGATTATAACTGCGATGATAATTCCGACAATAAATATTGTATTTTGATAAAAAGAAACGCCTTTATTGTACTGCATTGAAACTAAAAGCTTATAATTGCGAACATTAACAGCCTGATTAGCTTTTCCCATTATTTTAAGATTGATTGAATATAGCGATAATTGTGTAAGAATTCCGGAGAGAATGGGAGGAATACCCATAAAAGTGTGAAACAAACCGGTAGCAAGACCTGTAAGAAGTCCTGCAATAAATGCAGTTAGCATTGCTACAGGAATACTGTATCCTCCTGTTATCATCATAACACAAACGGCGCCGCCTGTACAGATAGAACCGTCCACTGTCAGGTCAGCAAAATCAAGAATACGGTACGTTATGTATACTCCGATAGCCATTATGCCCCAAATAAGGCCTTGTGCGACAGCTCCGGGAAGTGAATTTAATAGATCTATGATAGACATAAAAATCCCCCAATAAGGCTTGAAAATCTGAATTTCAGATTCTTATATTTTATAACTAAAACAAGATGTCTCGCCATATATGATGCCGACTTTTAAGACGTCGGCTGTTGAGGCGTTAGCTTCTAAGGCGGTGGTTTTCGCTTATTTTTCGGTTTTAGATTGTATGACATTGAAACGTCGAGTGACGGGCTTACAGCCCTTATTGAATTTTCAAACCATCTGTTCATAGTTTAAACATAGCGGCAACGATTTTCGTTGCCGCTATGTTTATATATCAGTTTTCAATAGCGATGTAGTCGTCCGGTATAGTAATGTTCAGTTCTTCACAGATAGCTGCGTTATATTTTTTTGTAAATTTGGAAGAGAATTCAATGGGCATTTCAGAAATATTGGCTTCACCTTTCAAGACTTTAATTGCCATCTGGCCGGTTTGATAACCGAGATCGTAGTAGCTAATTGAAAGAGTAGTAACACCGCATCCTTTGCATATTCCTTCTTCACCTGCAATTATCGGGATACCTGCAGGGCGGCAAATCGAATCAATGACACCGGTTGAATTAGCAGCTGTGTTATCGGTAGGAATATATATTGCGTCGCAGTCTGCGCAGGCTTTTGAACAAATAGCGGCGATATCATTTGAATCGAAAAAAGCATATGTATTGCAGGTAATGCCTTTTGCTTCAAGCTCCTGTTTTACAATATCTACCTGATATTGAGAATTGGGCTCTGAGGAGCAGTACAAAAGACCGACTGTTTTAGCGTTTGGAAGAATATCGACAATCATCTGTGCCTGCTGATCCAGCGGAGCAAGATCTGATGTACCGGAAATATTTCCTCCTACAGTTCCCGTATAATCACTAATTTCAAGCGCCTTGCCGTAATTTGTTACGGAAGTTCCAAGAATCGGAATGGAGGTTGTTCCTGCAGCGGCTGCCTGAAGTGCCGACGTAGCATTCGCCATAATAAGATCGACGTTTTTGGAGACAAAGCTGTTTATGATTGTAGAGCAGTTTGTAGAGTCACCGGAAGCATTTTGATAATCAA
>CABPZV010000211.1 GCA_902462015.1 uncultured Eubacteriales bacterium
AAAAGATTTGCCGACAGCATGGGGTACGAAACCTTTGTTGTACCGGATGATATCGGCGGACGTTATTCTGTCCTTACTGCAGTGGGACTTCTTCCGATCGCTGCGGCAGGTATCGATATCGGCGAAATGATGAAAGGGGCAGCAGACGCGAGAGCTGAGTATACGTCGAAGAAATTTTCAGAAAATGACGTTATGAAATATGCCGCTGTCCGCAATTTTTTCTACAGAAACGGGAAGAAAATCGAGCTTTTTGCTTCATATGATACAAGTGTAGCTCTTTTTGCAGAGTGGTGGAAACAGCTTTTCGGCGAGAGCGAGGGAAAAGACGGAGTAGCTCTTTATCCGGCTTCCGCAATTTTTTCTACCGACCTTCATTCTCTCGGTCAGCTTATTCAGCAGGGCGAGCGAAATCTTATAGAAACTGTTCTTTATATTAATAATCCTGCCTCAGATATCAGAATAGAAGAGGATGCGGATAATCTTGACGGACTGAATTTCCTTTCCGGAGAGATGATGAAGGATGTCAACCGCACTGCGTTTACTGCGACGGCGATCGCTCACAGTGACGGCGGCGTACCCAACATTGTTATAGAGGCTGACGACAGATCGGCGCATACCTTTGGCTATCTCGTTTACTTCTTTGAACTTGCATGCGGAGTTTCCGCCTATATGCTCGGCGTTAATCCTTTTAATCAGCCGGGAGTTGAAGCATACAAAACCAACATGTACGCGCTTCTCGGCAAGCCCGGATACGAGGCTCTGCGTACCGAGCTGGAGAAAAGAACCGGTAAAACAAATTGAATTTTCACCAAATCAAAAATTTAATCAGGAGGACACAAAATGATAAAACTGATTGTCGGAATTAAGGGAACTGGAAAGACAAAGCAGCTTATTGATATGGCAAACGCAGCGGTTACAGCTACGAAGGGCTGTGTAATCTGTGTTGAAAAGGGAAATAAGCTGATTCACGAAATCAAATATCAGGCGAGACTTGTAGACGTTGACGAATATGCAATTGACGATGCGCATTCGCTTTATGGTTTTGTGAGCGGCATGTTTGCCAGCAACCACGATGTGACAGATTTGTTTATCGATTCGGCTCTTAAAATCTGCAACAACGATATAAATGAATTTATCGAGTTTGTTAAGAAACTTGATAAATTTACTGCAGAACACCAGATGAACATTGTAATTACTTCTTCAATTCCGGTGGAGGAGCTTCCTGCAGAGCTTGAAAGATATACAAAATAAAATTGTTATTATGGAGTTCAGACTTTATTTATAATTAAAAGTAAGCGGTTCTCTGCCTATAAGGTGGTTAGCTCCGCTTACTTTTTTCGGTAGTATTACATATACTAAATGTTTTATTCTGAGATTTTTTATTATTTCACTAAAATAAAATATATCAAGCTGTATTTTCGACTTTTTAAGGACAGCTTGAGTTATTTTTTTAACAGCGCCGGGAACCTGTTTGTCACGTGACAGTCACGTGACGTCACGCTACAGATAAGAATAGATAAGATTAGAATAGAAGAGATAAGAAGGAGAACTCTCTTTCTCTCTTTCTCTTTTTCTCTCCTCTTTTGTAAAAGCAGATTTTCACCGTCAGAGCTGTGGAAAACTAATCCGCGTGAGCAGATGCTTTTTTGTCAGACATATCCGCCAAATCCTCTTACGGCGATTTCGCCGCCTGAAACATCTGAGCAGGAGCCGTCGGGAAAACGCAGGTGAAGTGAAAAGTCGTCGTTTATTTTTTCTGCATATGCATTTTTATTTTCCTTTTCGGATATTACGCAGACCTGTCTTCCAGCTGTTATACAAAGCCTGCGGTAGCTGTTCAGATAAAAAGTTTTTTTATACGGCCATGCTGAGCGAAGCTTGTCAAGCTCTTTTATGATTTCAGCGGCAAGTGCTGCACGGCTGATTTTTTTTCCCGTCTCCATGAGAAGCGAGGAAGCAACGGAGGAAATACTGTCGGGAAAATCCGTCTCTGTTTCAGAGATATTTACTCCGATTCCAATGACAATATACTGAACTCTTGAGGTTTCACAATCCGTAGAAATTTCAGTGAGAACTCCGCAGATTTTTTTACCGTTCATTACAAGGTCGTTTACCCATTTGATACCCGGCTGTACTCCGCAGACAGCTTCAACGGCTGCTGCGGCGGCGACCGCTGTCCACGCGGTAATGGAGGCTGTATCAGCTGGTGCGGTGTCAGGCCTCATGAGAAAGGAGAGATATAGCCCTTTTTCATCGAGCGACAGAAAGCTATTGCCGCGCCGTCCTCTGCCTTTTGTCTGTGCCGACGCTATTACGGCTGACCCGTCCTCAGCCCCGTTTTCAGCCAGATTTTTAAGAACGCTGTTTGTCGAGCCCACTGTTTTAAGACATGATATGTTTTTTACTCTTGAAAGCGGAAGAATTCCACTTAGCTCTTCGAGCATATGGCTGTCCGTGTCGGGTACCAGACAGAAGCTGTTTCCTCCGGCAGATTTATGTACTGCGTATCCGTCTGACTGCAGTTCCTGTATTGCAGAGTCGGCGGTTTCGCGGCTTATTTCAAGGTTTTGACAGATGTTCACGCATGTTACGTATCCGTCTGAGTCACTTAAAATTTTTAGTATGTTTTCTTTAATAATATCTAATTTGTCCACAGCTTTATTACCCTTATTTTTTGTGATTATAGTTTGTGTTTTGCGAAGTCATTTTACTATAAAGCAATGAAGCTTAAATGCAAGGACCTTTCTGTGATTATTATAACAGAAACATGTCAATATTTCAACTCTCAACACTATATTCAAGTCTTTATAGTACATACTATTGACAATCGGTTTTTACAGTGTTATCATACAGGACAGGCATTTGTGATATTATTAGCTTTTATGCCGGCGCAGCAGTTTTTTGATCTTGCCGGCCAGAAAGCCCGGAATTTTACGGGGAATATAACTTAGGCAAGATGTCCCACCATTAAAGCGGCAGCTTTATGGCGATCGCCTTTCAGGCGGCGGGTTACATTCACCATTCAGTGGGAGATACAATCTCCTACTGAATAGCTCTCACGCCATTTGACGGAGCAAGCCCCTTATTGGACAGGTAAAAATATCAAGTATATACAAAAGGTATGATCATAAATATGATTTTCAGAATAAAGAAAATTTTTAGTATATTAGTTTCAATAGCAATCTCTATTTCTGCGCTGTGCACCGGCAGGTCTATTTTTGCACTGTCAGACAGTGCAAAGGAAACGGTCGAAGATATAATTTCATTCTCACTGATCCAAAGCGGAGCCGGCTCAGTTCAGGAATGGGTTGACACAGCTCTGGCGGACGGCGCTGGCACAACCTCGGAATGGTATATAATCGGACTTCTGCAATATAATAAAAATTTAGATTTTTCCAGTTATGCAGACTCGCTTGAGGACTATCTGTCAAAAAATGATATATCCTCCGCTTCGTCGAGACTTAAATACGCGCTTGTGCTGTACGGCTGTGGACGGGGAG
>CABPZV010000212.1 GCA_902462015.1 uncultured Eubacteriales bacterium
AACTATACTGAGGAATCTCAGATAAGTATCCTCGCCGGAATTGCTGGATTTATCGCGCCGGTATTTGCACCTCTCGGATTTGGAGACTGGAGAATCGTCACCGCGCTTATAGCCGGGTTTATGGCGAAAGAGAGCGTTGTTTCGACACTCTCAGTTCTGCTTGAAAACGGTGCCGCAATTACTTCGCTGCTTTCACCACTGTCCGCTTTCGCGCTGCTGGTATTCTGCCTGCTCTACACTCCCTGCATCGCAGCAATCGCGTCAATCCGGCGTGAGCTCGGAGGAAAATGGGCGGCCGGAATTGTAGCCGGACAGTGTCTTATCGCGTGGCTTGCCGCCTTTATAGTAGTATGTATCGGCACACTTATAGGCGTCTCATAATGATTATATTTGATTATATTCAGTGTTCTTCTGTTATTAACTGCAGCCTCGGATAAGGCATTGAATAAGAATCTTGCCACAACAGATTATGAACATTGATCTCAGCCGTCTCCGTTTTACGGAGACGGTTGTATTTAGATTTCTGACCTGCAGAAATCCCCTTTATTCATATTATAGCGAAAAAAGCATAATATATTATTTTTATAAATTTTTTTCTTTGACTATTGACAAAATGAAGGATAGAGAATATAATATAACCAAACGATTGAACAATTGTTCAATCGTGCTACAACGTCAATGAGAAAAATTATTTCTGTCATTGATAAAATGCAGATGCCGCTCATTTTACGGCAAAGAAAGTCTGAAAAATTTTTTCACGTAAAGAAAGGAAGCCTTATAAAGGCGGGGTGACTGTTATGGAAAAAATATATAAAATTGAAGTAGACTGCGCAAACTGCGCGCTTAAAATGGAAGAAGCCGCACGGAAAACCGAGGGAGTTAAAAACGCTGCCGTTAATTTCATGGCGCTCAAGATGACCGTCGATTTTGAGAACGGAGCAGACCCCGTCAAGGTTATGACGAAGGTGCAAAAAAACTGCAGACGTGTGGATGATGACTGCGAGGTTTATATATAAATAGAAAGCGGCGGAATTTGTCATGACAAGAAAACAGAAAAAAGTTTTAATCAGAATATGTCTGTCGGCAATCCTGCTGATAATTCTTGTATTTTTGCCTATCGAAGGAATCCCGAAGCTTATCTGTTATCTCGTACCGTATCTTATAATCGGATACGATGTACTTATAGGCGCGGTCAAGGGACTGTTCCGTGGACATCCGTTTGACGAAAATTTTCTTATGGCAGTCGCCACGGTAGGAGCTACTGTTCTCGGAGAGTACACCGAAGGGGCAGCGGTTATACTGCTTTATCAGATCGGAGAGCTGTTCCAGAGCTATGCGGTCGGAAAAAGTCGGAAGAGCATCAGCTCGCTTATGGATATACGTCCTGATTATGCAAATATAGAAAGGCAGGACGGGCAGCTTATCAAGGTCTCCCCGGACGAAGTTGAACCCGGTACAGTCATTGTAGTACAGCCGGGAGAAAAAGTTCCACTCGACGGCGTTGTAGTCTCCGGAAGTACTTCTGCTGATACGCATGCGCTTACCGGCGAAAGCGTACCGAGAAGGCTGCGAGAAGGCGATGAAATCGTAAGCGGTTTCATCAATCTAAGCGGCGTTATCAAAGTGCAGACGACATGTCGATTTGAAGAGTCGACCGCGTCAAAAATACTTGACATGGTCGAAAACGCAAGCTCAAGGAAATCAAAATCCGAAGCCTTTATCACGCGCTTTGCACGGGTCTACACTCCTGCAGTCTGCATATGCGCTCTGCTTTTAGCGGTCGTTCCTCCTTTTATAGGTATCCTCTCGCCAGCCCTGTCCGCAGACTGGGGAAAATGGATATACCGCGCCCTTACTTTTCTTGTAATCAGCTGCCCCTGCGCACTTGTGATCAGTGTTCCGCTGAGCTTTTTCGCTGGAATCGGAGGAGCGAGCAAGGCCGGAGTATTGATTAAAGGTTCAAACTACCTTGAGGCGATGGCAAATATAAAGACTGTCGTGTTCGACAAGACGGGCACGATGACATGCGGCGTTTTTGAGGTATCCGGTGTTCATCATAATACACTTGAAAACTCCAAAATAATAGAATACGCCGCGCTCGCCGAGAGCTATTCCGGCCATCCTATAAGCAAAAGTCTGCAGCAAGCGTACGGAAAGACGCCCGATAAATCACGCGTGACAAACGTAAGCGAAATCGGCGGACGCGGAGTCACCGCTGAGGTCGACGGAATCCCGGTCGCTCTCGGAAATACCAAGCTAATGGATGAGCTGAAAATTCCGTACCGCGACTGCCATTGCGCAGGTACAGTCGTACATGTCGCTATAAACTGCGAATACGCCGGGCATATCCTGATTTCCGACGTTATAAAACCGGACGCTGAACAGGCTGTCAGGCAGCTGAAAGCTACCGGAGTAACAAAGACGGTAATGCTGACCGGCGACCGGAAGGCGGTTGCCGAAAAGGTTGCAGGGCAGCTCGGAATCGACAAGGTATACAGCGAGCTGCTTCCTGGAGATAAAGTTCAAAAGGTCGAAGAGCTTCTCGCGGACAAGAGAAATAAACTTGCTTTTGTAGGAGACGGAATCAACGACGCGCCGGTACTTGCCAGGGCTGATATTGGAATTGCTATGGGAGCTCTGGGAGCAGATGCGGCCATCGAAGCCGCCGACGTAGTTCTGATGGACGACAGTCCGATGAAAATCGTCAAAGCGATACGCATATCTAAAAAGTGCATCCGGATTGTAAAGGAAAACATAGTAGGAGCTATTGGCATAAAGCTTATCTGCCTTGTACTCGGTGCGCTTGGAATCGCAGGTATGTGGCTTGCTATATTTGCCGACGTAGGAGTTATGATTATCGCTGTGCTGAATGCAATACGTGCGCTCAGCGTAAAAAAGCTTTAACTGTAGGACGTCACCGCGGACATCATGCGGATATCATTCCGGACGTCCGAAAGAAACAGTATATATAAAAAAGGTATGGTTATAAATATGGAGTATTCTGATTACAGAGCGGAGAGCTGCGAGGACGATCTGATTCATGAGGAGCTTTTAAAAAACATAGTAGAAAAAATGCCCTGCGAGGAGGAGCTTTACGACCTTGCCGAGCTTTTCAAAATTTTCGGAGATTCTACAAGAATCAGAATTCTTTTTGTACTTTTTGAATCGGAAGTATGCACCTGCGACCTTGCCGCGGCGCTCAATATGACATCGTCGGCGGTGTCGCACCAGCTTGCGATTCTGCGCCGCAATAAGCTCATCAAGAGCAGGCGCGAAGGAAAATCAGTTTTTTATTCGCTTGCAGACAGCCATGTCCGTACAATCATCAGCCAGGGACTAAACCACCTCGAAGAATAAAAAAATCCCGGCCCGAAGAATTTTGCTTCGGAGCCGGGACAGTTTGTTTTATTAATCTTTTTGCAGCCGTTCGGTATTTTTATACATAACAGATTGCAA
>CABPZV010000213.1 GCA_902462015.1 uncultured Eubacteriales bacterium
ACCGATAAAGCAATCGACAAGCAAATGCGGGTTGTTCAGGAAATTGCGTCCCTTCTCGGCGAAACCGCCGCGGAGACAAAAATCGCGCTTACAAAGCTTAAGGAGTCGATAAATAATGAATAATCTGTGCGCCGATATAGGATACCGCAGTATGATAAAATATGGAGAAGAGCTGTGCGGAGACAATGTCCAGGTCATCGAAAAGGATGACGGCTCTACGATCATTGTTCTTGCAGACGGTCTCGGAAGCGGTGTTAAAGCAAATATCCTTTCAACACTAACCTCTAAAATTTTATCAACAATGATGGCTCAGGGAATGAAGGTTGAGGATTGTGTTGAAACTATAGCGCAGACATTGCCTGTCTGCTCCGTGCGCGGAGTAGCATATTCAACCTTTACGATTATATATATCCGTGACAACGACGAGGCCGACATTATTCAGTATGACAATCCCGAGGTAATACTGCTGCGGAACGGCCAAAATTACAACTATCCTCAGACGGTTTCCGATATCTGCGGAAAAAAAATTTCCCGTTCGACAATCAAGCTCTGCGAGGATGATATTTTCATCGCAATGAGTGACGGCTGTATTCACGCCAGTATAGGACAGGAATTAAATTTCGGATGGGACAGAAGCGAGATAATCGAATTTATGGAGTCCTTCTGGCAGGTTGGCTTTACCGCAAAAACTCTCAATACGATTCTTCTCGACGAATGCTTTAAGCTTTACGGCGGACAGCCCGGAGATGACACAACAGCATGTACGGTAAGAATCCGTAAGCGCGAACCGATGAATCTGATAATCGGTCCTCCGTCAAACCGCGATGACTGCAATAAGATGATGGCGCTCTTCTTTTCTAAGGAAGGCAAACATATAGTGTGCGGAGGCACAACATCGACTATAGCGGCTGAATATCTCGGTAAACCTCTTGTTCCGTCAATTGATTTTCCGGACCCTGAAATTCCTCCTATTGCAAAAATTGAAGGCGTCGATTTAGTTACAGAGGGAGTAATCACGATTAATAAGGTTCTGTCGTATGCTAAGGATTATCTCGCTGATAATGAATCCTACTCACAATGGGGATATAAAAGGGACGGCGCATCAATGATTGCTCGTCTGCTTTTTGAGGAAGCCACCGATATTAATTTTTATGTCGGAAAGGCGGTAAACCCGGCGCACCAGAATCCCAATCTTCCAATAAATTTCAATATAAAAATGCAGCTCATTCAGGAGCTTTCAGACTGTCTGAAAAAAATGGGAAAGCGAATCAAGGTAAGCTATTTCTAATATTTTCAATAAGGGGCTTGCCCCGTCAAATGGCGTGGCAAGGGTTGGCAAAGCCAACCTGCCCTTCAGTAGGAGATTGTATCTCCTATTGAAGGGTGAAATGTAACCCGCCGCCATTAACGCTACCGCTTTAATGGCGATTGCCTTAATGGCGGGGGACATCTTGCCTTAGTTATCATTTATCTTGAGGTGATATATTCCCTAAGATAAAGGTACAAAAGTTTGCATTTTTTGTCAGTCCGGAACTTCGGCACAGCTCAAATCAGATAAGCTTTTAGTATATACGAAAGGTATGGTCACATATGAGAAAGTTTGACACAAAGGTTCAGCACTTAAAATACAAGGTTCTGCGCGAAGTTGCAAGACACGCATGGAACGATACTCTTCTTGAGTCACTTGCAGATATTCCCAAAACAATTGTTCCGGGGAAAAAATCGACAATGAGGTGCTGTGTTTACAAAGAAAGAGCAATACTTTCCGAACGTGTCAAAATTGCCATGGGCGGAGATAAGAATAATCCGAACGTTATCGAAGTAATAGACATTGCATGCGACGAATGCCCAGTCGGAGGCTATTCAGTAACCGAAGCATGCCGCGGCTGTCTCGCCCACAGATGCGAAGACGTATGTAAACGGGGCGCAATTACTTTTGACGAGCATCAGAAGGCTCATATAGATAAAAGCAAATGTGTCGAATGCGGCGCCTGCGCAAAGGTTTGTCCGTATTTTGCAATTATAAATCAGAAACGTCCCTGCGAAAGTTCCTGTAAAGTAAAAGCTATTAAAATGAACGAGGACAAGGCTGCGGTCATCGACAACGAAAAATGCATTTCCTGCGGTGCGTGTGTGTACCAGTGTCCTTTCGGAGCTATTACAGATAAGTCATTTATCCTTGATGTCATAGACACTATAAAGAAAAGTGACAGCAACCAAAAATATAAAGTGTATGCAATTGTCGCCCCCTCAATTTCAAGTCAGTTTACCTACGCGAAGCTCGGAAACGTCATCTCAGGAATCAAAAAGCTCGGATTTTACACTGTCGTTGAGGTCGCTTTAGGGGCAGACATGGTAGCCTACAATGAGGCTAAAGAGCTTGCGCAGAAAAAAGCCCTCACAAGCTCGTGCTGCCCCGCGTTTGTAAGCTATATACGAAAGCAGTTTCCCGGACTTGAGAATAATATATCCCACAACCTATCGCCCATGGGAACTATCGCAAAATATATAAAAACCAAAGATCCGGAAGCAAAGGTAATTTTCATCGGACCTTGTACTGCCAAAAAAATGGAATTTCAGCAGGAGGAAGTACGTCCCTACGTAGACTCTGTTCTAACATTTGAAGAGCTTCAGGCCTTGTTTGACAGCAAAGACATCGACATTACATCACTGCCTGAAGATGTTCTTGACAACGCTTCATACTTCGGAAGAATATTCGCGCGCTGCGGAGGCCTTGCCGACGCTGTACAGGAAGGCCTTAAGGAATTAGGTGAGGAAGATTTTGTTCTAAAATCAATTTCATGTGATGGAATAGAAGAATGCCGTACCGCGCTTCTCAAGTTTTCAAAGGGAGTTCTTCCTGAAAACTTTATAGAAGGTATGGCGTGTGTCGGAGGATGTATAGGCGGCGCCGGCTGCCTGACTCATGGAGAAAAAAATAAAGCCGAAGTCGATAAATATGGCAGAGAAGCTTACGAAAAAACGATTTCAGAAGCAATTTCGCAGCTGAAATAAGTATTAACAAATCATAATTCGTAAAAAAAGATAAAAGGGCATCGCCGGAATCAATTAAAATGATTAGAGCGACGCCCTTTTTCATCAACGTAAGCAGTACCGTTTATGTATCTGCTACAACACAATATAATTCAATTCTTTTTACAAAATATAAAGTTTATCTGTGTTTTATAAAAATTATATTTTTCTGTATTGATTTTTTTGCTGCTGAGAGTATAATACATAATTGAACTTTTATTGCACTAATTTTGTCGGAAATAAAAACGGGGGCTTTGACTCCTATTGAAAAAAATGTGTAAAGCTTTTTACATTCGGAAAGGCATAGTAACTTACAATGAAAAATAATCTACCGTCAAAATTCGAAGCTTCAGACATTAGAAGTGTGACAGACTTTGAAGCTGATGCCGATAAACTAAAAAACTATATATTA
>CABPZV010000214.1 GCA_902462015.1 uncultured Eubacteriales bacterium
AATATGGAAAAATATATTGCCTGAAAAATGCCGTACTGACAATCAAAATTTGTCAGTACGGCATAGCGCGCAGAATTAAAAGGTCAACTCTAAATAAAACACGAAAAAGCTTTTTTCTTCTATTGAAGCTTATTTATACATCGGACCATAATTCTGGCAAGCGCGGAAATCCTGCCCCTCACGGTCCATGCCGAATGCATTCCATGCAGCAGGACGGAAAATATCCTTTTCAGGTACATTATGCATGCATACAGGAATACGAAGCATTGAGCAAAGCGTTATAAGATCCGCACCGATATGACCGTAAGATATCGCGCCGTGATTTGCGCCCCAGTTATTCATTACATCATATGCAGATTTAAAGGGGCTGCCATCGATTCCGTCGCAGCGGGGTGTAAACCATGTACACGGCCATGTCGGATCTGTGCGCTTCATAAGTGTATCTGTAACCTCATCCGGCAGCTTTACTGTCCAGCCTTCCGCAATCTGAAGCACTGGCCCCAAGCCCTTGATAAGATTAAGCCGAATCATTGTAGCCGGCATTTCAGCGCGAGTGATATAGTGGCTTGAGAATCCGCCGCCTCTAAAATATCCGTTGTCTGCGGCGCACCATGAAGTTGCGGCCGTCATCTTTTTGATATCCTGTTCGGTGACTTCCCACCACTTCTTCATTATGGGATTTCCGTCGTTGTCGGTACATTCTCCGCATGCGTCAAGGCAGGCTGCGCCGGAATTTATAAGATGAATAAAACCGCCGTTCTCCTTTGCAACGCCTGTTACATCGTAGCCAGAAGCTCTCTTGCAAGCTTCAGGAGACCAGTATGTACGGACATCGGCAAATATCTGGGCGCGGTTGGTAAGCAGCTTCATAAAGAGCATGCTCACACCGTTGAGAGTATCATTCTCGGTGGCTAAAATATAAGGCTCACGCGCTCCGGTATAATCGAACGAAGAATTAAAAATAGCCTCCGGATAGTCACAGTTGGGATAGAAATCAGTCCACTGACGCTGTCCCTGGAAACCGGCTGCAATGGCGTTGTGTCCAACCATCTCCTCCTCGCGTCCCTCGGGAAGCTTAGGATTGCCGTTCATCAGATCCTTTATAATGCAGTACATTTTTACAGTGAATTCCCACTGCTCTTTTTTCTTTTCGTCGGATGCCTTTACAAAGTCGGGATTCTTATCCCATCCCTCTTTGCAGTGCTCCTTTGTCCATGCCAGCGCCTTTTGATACTCTTCCTCGTTGTAGATGCCCTCCGACATACGGCGGATTATTTCCACCTCGTCAACAGACTCTACACGCATGCCGAGATAATCCTCAAAGAAAGCGGTATCAATGATCGAACCGCCGATTCCCATTGTGACAGAACCTATCTGCAGGTATGACTTCCCGCGCATCGTTGCAACGGCAACTGCAGCGCGTGCAAAACGAAGAAGCTTTTCTTTTACATCACATGGAATATCGGTAACTTCGTCAAGATTCTGAACATCGTGGCCGTAAATACCGAATGCAGGCAGACCCTTCTGAGCGTGAGTTGCAAGAACCGAAGCAAGGTATACTGCGCCTGGGCGCTCTGTTCCGTTGAAGCCCCAGACTCCTTTGATTGTACTCGGGTCCATGTCCATAGTCTCGGCTCCGTAACACCAGCACGGCGTTACAGAAAGAGTTATTGAAACTCCTTCCTTTTTAAACTGAGCTTCACATGCAGCAGCTTCAGCTACCCGTCCGATAGAGGTATTAGAAATTACAACCTTTACCGGTTCTCCGTTTGAATAGCAAAGATTCTCTTCAAAAAGTTTTTTTGCGGCAACAGCCATTGCCATTGTCTGGTCTTCAAGACTCTCCCTTACCTTGAGAGGTCCCCGGCGTCCGTCGATTATCGGACGGATTCCAATTACAGGGTATTCTCCTATGTAACGATTTTCAGCCATAGTATACAACTTCCTTTCAAATAAATTTGCAGATATAAAGGTATACTTAATATTAATAACATTATATCATTGACAAAAATGGCCGTCTTGTGCTATAATAGATAAAAAATATGATAATATTCAGCCGTTGGAGCTTTTCCTCCGACAAAGATATTTTGGAGAATATTGTATCAGAGGTTTGAGCCGCAGCCTTTGGCTGCGCCGATAAAGTCACTCGTCCGAAATGACATCTGAGGACTGAAATTTTAAACTACATAAGATAAGAAAGGTATGGTCATAAATATGAAATATTTTGACTATTTTGAAAAAATACAGCACGGTACGTTTAATTATCCGATTGCGCATTATCACGTTACTCAAGATCATCCCCGTTACCGTATGATGCATCACTGGCATATAGAACAGGAAATCATTATTATACTTAGCGGAAAGCTTGAGCTTACACTTGACGGAAAGGAATATACCGCCGAAGACGGAGATATCTATTTTATCAATGACGGCGTTGTTCACAGCGCCGTACCGTATGATGCGGTATACGAATCGATTGTGTTCGATATGAGGTGCCTACTCTCAAGAAACCAGGTATGCAATGCACTGATAACCAATATCATCGATCACCGTGATGTAATTATGCCTGTTATGCCTAAATGTGACGAGCTGAAATCCATCTCGGACAGGCTGGTGTCTGCTGTATCTGATGAGGAACGGGGTTCAGAGCTGCTTGTTCAGGGGCTGATAACCGAGTTTCTTGGATTTATTATTAAACATAAGCTTTTCACCGATGAAAAAATTGCGGACAAACGCAGTACCGGACAGCTTGTTCCTTTCAAACGAGTTGTTTCCTATATCGAGCGCAATTACGCGCAGAAGATAATGCTCGCAGATCTTGCAAAAACAGCTGGAATGACACCAAAGTATTTCTGCTCATTTTTCTATGGTATGACAAGGAAAACCCCGATAGAATATGTAAATAATTATAGAATCGAACGCGCGTGCGAGCAGCTTCTTTCGACAGAAATGAGTATAACCGATATCGGGCTTAATTGTGGATTCAATGAAATCAGCTATTTTATCAAGACTTTCAGAAAAGCAATCGGTACAACCCCTCATCAGTATCGTAAAAAAGCCAGAACACTTCTTAACGAGTAGATAAATAAAAAACTTTTTGTTTTAGTGTTGATTTTCATATTACACAATGATACAATAATATAAACAAAACACAAAAGGCCGGCGAAATTTATTTTTCGCATCCGCAGCAATATTACACGGCGTTTATTTTGCACAAAATATATTGTTCAGTTTTTTCTGAAAATTCAAATTCAGAAAATCCCGAATTTTTATATTTAGTCAGAATGCCCGTGAGTTATAAAAAGGAGATATAGTATAATCTCATGCTCGAATTAAAAAATATTTCTTTTCATGCTTCGGCGGGCGACTCTAAGCGTGAAATACTCAAAAATATTAATCTGAAAATCGATGAACGTTTTGTTGCATTTACCGGACCTAACG
>CABPZV010000215.1 GCA_902462015.1 uncultured Eubacteriales bacterium
AGTTAAATATCCGCAGCGTTCTTTTTCCAAGTCAACCAGAATATAAATACCCTTATTTTCTTTGACAAGTGATTTTATGGGGAAATTCCTACTCCCTTCGAATATATCATTGAATTCTCTATGGGAAAGATAATCGCTGTGCATAAGATATGCAATGCTTCCCTCTGCTTCACTGCGCAGAAAATATCCCTGTGCCGTTATCCGACCTTTTAATGTATCTTCAATAGTACATTTTTTTATGGGACGCTTCATTAGACAGGTAGTTATATCTTTTTCTTCGGCAAATGACCACTCTGAATTTTCTGTTTCCTTATAAATCCAATCATCTTCTCCATTTGCATTATATACATACCCGTATCCCAACTGTAAGGTTGTTTTATGTATTTGACCGCAGGTAAAGGTTTTTGAAATTCTGCATTTCACATTTTTTGAACTGACGAATACATTCTTGTAATTTTGAAGAGAAAAACAAACCCCCCGTTCACCCTTCATATATTGAGAGCTCTTTTCTCCCTGATAATACGCCGTTATAGCTATAATATTTTTTCCTTTATGTAAATATTGTCCTACATTCAGAGTATCATATACTTTTTCGGACGGATAATCGTCATATTGTCCGCAATTCACAAACTGTCCGTTTATCCACAGGACGTATTCACTGTCAGCACTTATACAAAAAACTGCATTTTCATCAACTTCATTTATGTCGGCTTCCAAAAGAAAATCTGCATATTCGTTTTTTTCGTAGCATTTCCTACACCATATCCATTTTGCGCTGATATCCATTTTGTACCTCGATCCAATAATCATTATTGCAATAATTTAATCCATATGAAACACTGTCACCAATAATATCTATTTTAATATGCCGCCTGCTCTCTATCATCTGACAAATATCTATATTATAAATATCTAAACTTCTCAAAATTTAATTTCAAACGACTTATTATCGGGGATAATCACATATCCATCTTCATGGATTTCGCAGACTGCGTCTGAAAGCACTGCGGCAAAATCAAAATCACAGTACCTGCACAGTATTCTGCCTTTCTCAAATCCGATAACCGGATTTTTGCCCTTATAAATAACCGTTTTAAATGTATATCCGTCCGACGGAAAGTCAAATACTATGCTTTTTTCTCTAAAGGTCAAGCGTATAACGCCGTCCTCGGTTTCTATATCGGCGTAAACTGTGCTGTCATTGATTTTATGCACGGTAAAATCCTTAACCGCAGTTACAGCTCTGCCGTCTTTTTTGAAATAGCCGCCACCTATCTTGCCGTCCTTGCTCCATCTGAAGCAATCTATAAGCGGAAGATTATCAAAATAAAGATTTCCGTCAACTGTTACCGTATCAAAATAGCGCTCTCTGTATTTCTCGTTAAAAACAAATATATCACGAAGCATAATCTGATTATCGCGATAGTAAAGATTACTCCTGTAATATTTACTGTTGTACCAGATTGTACTGCTGTTTTCCTTGTGCGCTTCCTCCGTTCTGACCGGTGTCATGCTATATGTTTCCTTATATTTTCTGGCAGTTTCCGATACAAGCTCAAAATCTATTTCTCCTAAATTCCGTTTTTGATCGAAAAGCTGCATCTGCATAATGTATCCGTTTTTCATCGCGTCCCAGCCGAAGGAATTTTCCTGACCTGCTTGACAGTAATTCAGTCCAAGGCTTCGGTCGTTAAAGGTTTCTTTCAAATACCATTCAACCCAGTTACGATCCGCCCCCGAAGCTGCGTAAACCGGCTCCATGCTTTCGACGTCCTGTCTTTCGCTGCCTATGCCGCTCATATACTGATCGACCGGATCGCTGCCCAACATTCTGAACACAGGCACATTTATCTGCTGATCTTTGTCCTGTGCAGGGCAGAATATATTATTAACACACGGATAATATGCGCTGCTGTTATATCCGCCCCAAAGTGAATAACCGTCCGTTCCCCACTGATCCTTGCAAATCATAGCGGCATCGATATTGTACTTTTCCTCCATATATTTTATTGAGTATGCGTCCAGCGCCCAGCTGCCCACTGTCTTTGGATAATAACCGAAAAGCTCCTTGAAGCATCGCATGATTTCGTCTATTATGAGCCTTCTCTCGTCCGTGGTGTATCCGACAGTCATGTCAACGCAGGAATGCCAGTCCCATTCCAAGCCTTCTCTGCCCCTCCATTTAAGTCCTACGGCTTCAATTAATACTTTTGAGCACTCTATCCATACACCAAGTTCTGTTTTAGCTTTGCAATCCTTGAGGATATTTATATACTCCGGTTGTACCATGGCGTCATACTGATATAAAAATGTTACCGGCAGATTGTACTCTTCGGCAAGCCTTGCCTGCTCTGCGACCGATTCTTTGAGGTCAAAACTCACTCTTTGATCCCATCCTCTTATAAAATTAACAATATTAATTACATTCTTCACCTTACAATTCTCCTTTTATAAAAATTTAACTAGCCGTTTGTAAAAGTCTGGAAAGCCGGATTTCAAGCGGCTTTTTTTGATTGATATATGATGATTTTTCTCCGTTTTTATGGTATAATTAAGTTGAAGAAAATAACAAATCAAACAAAAAACGGAGAAAAAATCATGCCTAATAATAAATTTTCGCAAATATCACTTTTTGACATTTACGAGGATGTTAATACATCCTTTACTGAAAAGAAATCTGAGCTTATTTCACTATTGGAAAAGCATATTGATTTCTCTTCTTTAATCTCATATGATTTTCACCGTGCCTTTTACAACACTTTTGGCAGAAAGCATAAATATCATCTTGTAAGCTTTATCAAAGCCTTGGTTATTCAGAAGCTTTTTGCTTTCAGTTATGACTCTCAGTTTATCCTTGTTTTAAAGTGTTCAGATGAGCTTCGTAATTTCTGCGGATTTGATAAAGTCCCTGACGGTTCATACTTTACTCGCTTCAAACAGAAATACTGTGATCACATTACCCAAATGTTCCATTTGCTTTTATGCATCATCCCTTTTTCTCGGCTGATTGCTTTTGTCTATCTGTTTCTGCCTTACTTTTACAATCACCTATAATGTCCTTAAGATATTTGATCGTGTCGATAATATCCTTTGTCTGCTGTTCGCCGGATATTTCGCGCTCGATATAAAGGTCTCCCTCATAGCCGGCCTTGGCAAGCTCACCCATGAATACCGGGAAGTTCACCTTGCCCTCGCCGACCTTCGTCTCGTCGCCGAGCTTCGAAAAGTCGCCGTGCGGATAAACGCCGTCTTTAACGTGGACGCCGCGTATCTTATCGCCGTAGATTCCGACAGCGTCAACCGGATTTGCTCTTCCGTACATGATGAGGTTTGCCGGATCCAAGTTGACGCCGAGGTTCGAAAGCCCGGTGTCCGCGATCGTGCGCATCAGCGTCGTGGGGGTCTCCTGACCTGTCTCAAAG
>CABPZV010000216.1 GCA_902462015.1 uncultured Eubacteriales bacterium
GCGGATTATACCGCCGCCGAAATCAGATAACATTAGTACGTATAATACGTATTAGCGAAATGGAGTTTTAAAATGTCTGAAAAAAAATATTTTCTCGAAAACTACACTATGCTCTTCGATTTTTATGAGCTGACAATGGCAAACGGTTACTATAAGACTGGAATGGCCGACAAGATAGCGTATTTTGATATTTTCTTCAGAGAAGTTCCTGATAACGGAGGCTTTGCAATCGCCGCAGGACTTGAACAAATTATCGATTATATTAACAATCTGCACTTTTCTGATGAGGATATCGAATATCTTCGCAGCAAAAACTGCTTTGATGAAAAATTTCTTGAATCTCTGCGCAGCTTCAGATTTACCGGAGATATGTGGGCAGTTCCGGAGGGAACTCCAATTTTCCCCGGTGAACCTGTAATAACTGTTCGAGCTCCGTCAT
The DNA here is from genome assembly GCA_902462015.1 of uncultured Eubacteriales bacterium. Classification (GTDB taxonomy): domain Bacteria; phylum Bacillota; class Clostridia; order Oscillospirales; family CAG-272; genus UMGS911. The sequence continues at coordinate 440 of CABPZV010000216.1, forward strand.
ATCAGGCTCAGTTTATAGAGACCTTTCTTCTGCTCACCTTCAATCATCAGTCATTGATTGCTACAAAGGCAAGCCGTATTGTCCGCGCCGCAAAAGGACGTCCTGTAAGTGAATTCGGTTCACGCCGTGCTCAGGGACCAGCAGGGGCGATACTCGGTGCGCGGGCGGCATATATCGGCGGATGTGCAAGCACCGCCTGCGCGATAGCGGATGAGCGTTTCGGCGTGCCGGCAGGCGGAACAATGGCACATTCATGGGTACAGATGTTTGATTCCGAGTACGAAGCATTCGATACTTACTGCAAGCTGTATCCAACAGCGGCAACGCTTCTTGTCGACACTTACAATGTACTGAAAAGCGGTGTTCCGAATGCAATCAGGGCTTTTAAAAATAACGGAATAACAAAATGCGCTGTACGTATAGATTCCGGCGATATAACCTATCTTACCCAGAAAACCAGAAAAATGCTCGACGATGCCGGTATGACCGAATGCAAAATTGTCATTTCTAACTCTCTTGATGAATATATTATTCGTGACATTATAGAACAAGGTGCGTGCATTGATTCATTCGGTGTCGGAGAACGTCTTGTTACATCTAAAAGCTCTCCGGTTTTCGGCGGCGTATATAAGCTTTCTGCCGTTGAAGATGAGGCCGGTAATATCATTCCGAAAATAAAGATAAGCGAAAATCCCGCAAAGATTACCAATCCTCATTTCAAGCGGCTTTACCGCATTTACGAAGGCAATTCCGGAAAAGCGATAGCAGATCTTATCACCGTATATGACGAGGTTATTGATCCGAGAAAACCTATTGAGCTTTTTGACCCGGATTATGTATGGAAACGCAAGCTTCTCACAGATTACCGAATTGAAGAACTTCAGAAGCCGATATTCAAAAACGGAAAATGCGTTTACCGCTGCCCGTCTACAGAAGAAATAAAACGCTACTGCGGAGAGCAGTTAGAGCTTCAGTGGGATGAGGTCAAGCGCTTTGAAAATCCTCATAACTATTATGTTGATCTTTCAAAGAAGCTTTGGGATATCAAGCATGAGCTTCTCAGCATCTGATTCATTAATTGGCATACAGGCTTACTTTTTCATCGTTTAAAAATGCATGAATCATGGTACTTTTATCGTTGACAAATGCTGATAAATAAGATATAATAAAACGGAACTGAGCTGAGCGGTCGCGTGATACTATGCCGAAAGGCCGTATCATGAGGAAAGTCCGGGCTCCGCAGGGCAGGATAACGGATAACGTCCGCCGAAGGTGACTTCAGGGAAAGTGCAACAGAAATAAACCGGATGCTGATATGTCCAAGGCTATAGGATGTTTTGCGTCTAAGGATGGAAAGGCGAGGTAAGAGCTCACCGGCACACTGGCGACTTTGTGCAAATGTAAACCCTATCCGGAGCAACACCGTATGCAAAAGCAGACCCTCTTGAATTGGTCTGATGTTGGCCCGGCAGAATTTTGCGGGTGGCATGAGCGTCGCGGCAACACGGCGCCGAGACAGATGACCGCTTAGGCGTACGGGACATTATTAAAGATACAATCGTTCCGGACGCCGGACAGAACCCGGCTTACAGGCTCAGTTTAAATAGAAGGAAGCCGGCGGGGATGTTTCATGCCTGCCGGATTTGTATATATTAAATCGCACCTGACGTTCTTGTCCGTCCGCCTGCCGCACAGAGCAGAGGTTCAGATTACAGCAGATTTGAGCTTCAGCGGGCATAAGATTTTAATGAAAGGTAAGGTAATGCGTAATGAATCGATGTATTCAGAGTGTCGATTTTTCAGGGAAATCCTGTTCTGTCTGTGGAGTCGGAGTTTCAAATTATCCCCTTATCGATTTTCTGCTCAAAAACGGCGCTCATGTTGTTGCAAGAGATATAAAGCCTAAAAGTGAGCTGCCTCACGTCGGAGAGCTTGAGAGCAGGGGAGTAAGACTTATCTGTGGAGAAGGTTATCTCGAAGATATAAAAGAGGAGTATATTTTTCGTGCTCCCGGAATTCGTTACGATCTTCCGCAGCTTCAGGATGCGGTAGCAAACGGATCTGTTCTGACATCTGAAATGGAACTTTTTTTTAAGCTTTGCCCATGCCGTATTATTGGAGTTACCGGAAGTGACGGAAAAACAACAACGACGACGCTGATATATAAAATGCTTGTGGAATCGGGAATGCACGCTTATATCGGAGGAAACATCGGCGCTCCGTTGCTGCCTTTTGTGGGTGAAATGACTCAAAATGATATCGCTGTTGTTGAGCTTTCAAGCTTTCAGCTTCATACGATGAAGCAATCGCCGGATATCGCCGTTGTGACAAATCTTTCACCCAACCACCTCAACTATCATCTCGGTATGGAGGAATATATTGACGCGAAACGCAACATTTACAGGTATATGCGGGGCGGAAGACTGATTCTTAATGAAAGCAACGAATTAACACGCGCTATGAAAGACGACGCGCCTAATGGAACGGAGGTCGTTTATTTTGCAGGAAACAGCGGCGTGTATATGAAAGACGGAAAAATAGTAGTTTCTGCAGCTGCCGGCGGGCACGGAGGCCAAGGCGATGACACCGTACTTGACGCCGACGATATTCTTCTTCCCGGAAAACATAATAAAGAAAATTATATGGCCGCAATCGCTGCGGTTTACGGAATCGCATCTGCGGGTGCTATCAGAAGCGTTGCCAAAAATTTCGGCGGCGTCGAGCATCGCTGCGAGCTTGTAGGAGAGTGCCGGGGAATCAGATTCTACAATAGCTCTATAGATTCCTCTCCGACCAGAACGATAGCTGCACTTGGAAATTTTGAAGCCGGAAAAACCGTGGTTATATGCGGCGGATACGATAAGCATATTTCATTTGACGTACTGGCCGAACCTCTTTGCAATCGTGCGAGGGCTGTCATTCTGACCGGAGCTGCTGCTCCGCTTATCGGTTCTTCTCTTGAAAAAGAGCTTGCC
>CABPZV010000217.1 GCA_902462015.1 uncultured Eubacteriales bacterium
CGTTAGCTCCTCAGGGTTTCAGTGGGAGATTATAACTCCCACTGAAGCCTTGAAGTGGAACCCGCCGCCTTAGGAGGCGACCGCCTTAGAAGGCGGGGGACATCTGCGTTAGGTTATATTATATTTTTTATTCCGAATGTATTTTTTCTGTAAAAAGGGAAAGGGTATTAGTATGAATGATGTAATTGAGGCTATGCTTAACAGAAGAAGTATCAGAAAATACAAGGCGGACATGGTTCCAAAAGAAATGATTGACGAGATAATTAAAGCCGGTTTATATGCTGCAAGCGGTATGGGACGGCAGTCTCCGATTATTGCCGCTGTTACGGATAAAGGTATGCGTGACAGAATTTCTGATATGAACCGTGAAATCGGAGGCTGGGAGAGCGGATTTGATCCGTTTTACGGTGCGCCGGTTGTTCTGATCGTTCTGGCCGACAAAAGCTGTCCCACAGGTGTTTATGACGGCAGTCTTGTTATGGGAAACCTGATGCTTGCTGCGTATTCTCTCGGAATCGGAAGCTGCTGGATTCATCGTGCAAAGGAAGAATTTGAAAGTAAAGCCGGAAAAGAAATTCTGGGTGAGCTTGGAATTAATGGTGAATACGAGGGAATAGGTCACTGTATTCTTGGCTATCCAGACAGTGTGCCGGACGTAGCCGTGCCGAGAAAAGAGGGGCGGATATATTCATTCTGATATGAATAATTTTCAATAAACGGAGCTGATAACATGTGTACTGCTGTGACCTATAAAACAAAAGATTTTTATTTTGGAAGAACATTTGACTATGATTTTTCATACGGTGAGGAAGTGACAATAACTCCGCGAGGCTATCCATTTAGTTTCAGATGTGCGGGAGCTTTAGAAACACATTATGCTATGATAGGCATGGCCCATGTTATGGGAGGCTATCCGCTTTATTATGATGCCGTCAATGAAAAGGGGCTTGGAATGTCCGGATTGAATTTTCCCGGAAATGCTTATTACCGGAAGCCTAAGGCAGACAGGGACAATATATCGCAGTTTGAATTTATTCCGTGGATACTTGGGCAGTGCGCAACGGTAGAAGAAGCAAAGATGCTGATTGATAAAATAAATCTTACCGATACTCCTTTCAGAGATGATATGACTGTTGCTCAGCTGCACTGGATTATTGCCGATAAAAATGAGGCGTTAACAGTAGAATCTGTAAAGGATGGAATTGAAGTATATAATAATCCCGTGGGCGTTTTGACGAATAATCCTCCGTTTAACGAACAGCTATTTCAGCTTAACAACTACATGTATCTGTCGTCGTCCTCTCCGCAGAATCATTTTTCGGAAAAGCTTTGTCTGACTGAGTACAGCAGGGGAATGGGAGCGCTTGGACTTCCGGGGGATTTGTCATCCCAGTCACGTTTTGTAAGAGCTTCTTTTGTAAAAATGAACTCTGTTTCCGGTGACTCGGAGCTTGAGAGTGTGAGCCAGTTCTTTCATATTTTAGGTGCGGTTGACCAGCAGCGGGGATGCTGCGATACTGGTGACGGTAAGTTTGAGGTAACTATATACACCTCGTGCTGTAATGCAGACAAAGGAATTTACTATTATACGACGTATGACAATCATCAGATTACAGCGGTTGACATGAACAGGGAGAATCTTGACGGCAGCGAGCTGTCAAGGTATTCGCTGATTTGTGAAGAGCAGGTTAGATTTCAGAATTGAATATGCTCTCTCCGGTGTAAAATCAGAATATACTTGTTAAAATTGAAATTTTTACTCGTTAGTTATTATTAGTCTTGCATTTTTTATGAAAACATGGTAAAATAGCTTAGACAAGATGTCCCGCCATTTGACGGGGCAAGCCCCTTATTGAACAAAGTATAGATCCCAGTTGCCGCTGCACAGTTCGAATTTGTGAAAGCAGCATATAGAGTTAGAAATCTGAAAATTAAGTTTCCAGGCAAAAAATTTATGTTTTGCCGCATGAAAACCGTCATTTCTGTGGAGGAAAACGGAAAACTCTGAGAATTTTTAAAAGGTATGGATACAATTTTGAAAACAAAGCTTCTCGACATGGATATTGACGGGCTGAAACGTTTTATTGCCGAAATCGGAGAGCCTGATTACCGCGCGGGACAGATTATGGGCTGGCTTATGCGCGGAGCCGGAATTCCGGAGATGACAAATCTGCCGCTTTCTCTCAGAGAGAGGCTCTCGGAGGTCTCGGATACAGGTTTTCCCAAGATAGAGCGCAGACTTGTTTCAAAGCTTGACGGAACGGTCAAGTATCTGTTCATGCTGGAGGACGGACAGTGTGTAGAGAGTGTTGTGATGCAGTACGAGCACGGAAGGAGCATTTGCGTGTCTACGCAGGCAGGCTGCCGGATGGGGTGTCGTTTCTGTGCCTCAACGCTTGGTGGACTTGTCAGAAATTTGAAGCCATATGAGATACTTGGACAGGTGGTTGTTGCCCAGCGTGACTGCGGTCAGAGAATCGACAGCATCGTACTTATGGGAATCGGAGAACCTCTTGATAATTACGATAATGTGATGAGATTTCTGCATCTTGTAGGAAATCCCGGAGGACTTAATATAGGGTACAGGCATATTTCTCTGTCAACCTGCGGTCTTGCCGATAAAATTGAGCGTTTGTCGCATGAGGGTTATCCAATTACGCTTTCGGTATCGCTTCATGCGGTCTGCGATGAGGAGCGCAGCGAGCTTATGCCGATAAATAAGAGCTATAATCTGGAGAGGCTACTCGGCGCGTGTGCGGAATTTTTTAAAACTACGGGAAGGCGTATTTCCTTTGAGTTTACGCTCATAGCCGGGAGGAATGACGACGCTTCTCATGCCGGCAGGCTTGCGAAGCTTCTGAAAAAATATATGAAGGGCGCTCCGTTTCATGTTAACCTTATTCCGGTTAATGAGGTTGAGGGAAAGGCATACAGAAAAAGTCCGCGTGTTTCTCAGTTTCGGGACGAGCTGCTACGGCTCGGCGTAAACGCTACCGTCAGACGCCGTCTCGGCTCTGATATTAACGCTTCATGCGGTCAGCTCCGCAGGGCATATTCAGGCGAAATACCGATTGACTAAATATACAGTTATTCACATATACATATAAATGGCAAGTGTAAATTTTGCGTGTAATTATTTCGGAGGGTCTGAATCCGGAATAAGATTCCGTTTACCGGAAGGGGATGCTTAAAAGTTATGTTTTTCTATGGATTAAGTGATGTCGGTCGCCGCCGTCAGAACAATCAGGATTCTTTTGGCTATTTAAAGATTGCTGATAATGCCGAGGTGTTTGTCGTATGTGACGGCATGGGAGGTGCAAACGGCGGAAATATTGCAAGCGAAATGTCGGTAAATATTTTTACAGAATATTTGAAAAATTCACTTGGA
>CABPZV010000218.1 GCA_902462015.1 uncultured Eubacteriales bacterium
ATTTTTATACATAACAGATTGCAAAGTAATTCCGGACTTGATATACTTAGTACAGCTTGATTAAAACTGAATACTGTTCGTACCGGCATGACGTTAAAAAACGCCGTCAAATTTGACCGGAAGTTGGCTTATCCGGTTCTGCCGTCCGGCGCAGTCTTTTCACTGCTCTCCGTCCGGTACGACAAAGCCGGAATAAATAAATATTTTTTATGCTGAAAGACCTGAAATCTGTATTTTCTCAGAAATCAGGCCTTTTAGCTTTATATCGCTTTGTTTTGTGTTATACTTCCATGGTAATTGATTTCTTTCTGTTCGTTTTGGTTGTTAGCGCTCTAATTCTAACAGATCTCAATCATTTTTTTCTATACCATTTAGTTTCACATCTATTGTAACGCTACATTTTATGATTGTATAGCAGATGAGTTTGTATTGACAAACACGGGGATATGCTTTATAATTTATTTAATCATATATGTTATTTTGAGGCTTTGTTGAATCATTTGCAGTGCAAGCCTGCAGTTATTTTCACGGAAAGGACTTTCTTCATGAAATCAAATTATAAAGGTGTAACGCTCACGGAGGGCGGACATATTTGGAAAAACGGAAGTTTTATCCCCGCGTCAGCAGAAAATTCTGCTGCACGTTCTAAAACAATTGCATACGGAATTCTTGCGGCTCATAACGACGGAGGAAAGCTTCCGAAGGGCAGGGACGGTCTTCGAATTCATTTTGACGCTCTTGCTTCGCATGACATAACATACGTTGGAATTATTCAGACGGCGCGTGCGAGCGGTCTTGAAAAATTTCCGATTCCTTATGTTTTAACCAACTGTCATAACAGTTTATGCGCGGTCGGCGGAACAATCAATGAGGACGACCATGTCTTTGGCCTTTCAGCCGCAAAGAAATACGGCGGCATATACGTACCTGCTCACCAAGCTGTAATTCATTCGGTAATGCGCGAGTGCTTTGCCGGCTGCGGACGCATGATATTAGGTTCGGACAGCCATACCCGTTACGGGGCTCTCGGAACTCTTGCAATGGGAGAAGGCGGTCCGGAGCTTGTCAAACAGTTGCTGAACCGAACTTATGACATTCCAATGCCCGAGGTTATTGCAATTAATCTTCATGGCACTCCGAGGGCAGGGGTAGGGCCTCAGGATGTGGCCATTGCAATTATTGGGCGTGTGTTTGACTGCGGATTTGTTAAAAATAAAATAATGGAATTTGTCGGAGACGGAATCTCAAAGCTTCCGATTGAATTCCGTAACGGCATTGATGTAATGACTACCGAAACTGCATGTCTTTCGTCAGTCTGGATGACGGACGAAGAAACGCACAGATATCTCACCGTACACGGACGTGAGGGTGATTACAAAAAGCTGGCACCGGATGACGGCGCGTATTATGACGGAATCGTCGATATCGATCTATCTCAGATTGAACCGATGATTGCACTTCCATCGCATCCGTCAAATGCGTTCGCTCTCAGTGAATTTATTGATAATGCCGGAGATATTCTTCATGGCATGGAGCTTGACATGCTTCTTAATAAAGTAAAGGCCGGCGCCGTATACGCAGATCAGGGCGTTATTGCAGGCTGTGCAGGAGGTACGTTTGACAACCTTTGCGCTGCCGCAGATATTATCGGAGACCGCGGCATCGGAACCGGAGCGTTTGCCATGTCGGCATATCCGGCAAGCCAGCCCGTGTTTACTGCGTTAATAGGCAACGGTGTAATTACAAAATTGCTTTCATCGGGCGTTACCGTTCGCTCAGCTTTTTGCGGTCCGTGCTTCGGAGCCGGTGACGTTCCGTCGAACGGCGCATTCAGTATCCGCCATACAACGAGAAACTTTCCTAATCGGGAGGGTTCGAAGCCCGGAAACGGACAGTCTGCATATGTTGCGCTTATGGACGCGCGTTCAATCGCCGCAACTGCGGCAAACGGCGGAAAGCTTACATCAGCACTTGGAGCTGAGACGTCAGAATATACATATACATTTGACGATTCCGCATATAAGAACCGTTTTTACAACGGTTTCGGAAATCCGGACAAGAATGCAGAGCTGGTTTTCGGCCCAAATATCACCGATTGGCCTGCTATGCCTAAACTGGGAAAAAATCTGCTTGTTAAACTCGCATCTGTAATTGACGATCCGGTTACAACAACTGACGAGCTGATTCCCTCCGGAGAAACCTCCTCTTACCGTTCCAATCCGCTCGGACTTGCGGAATTCACGCTGTCGAGAAAAGATCCTGAATATGTGGGAAGAGCTAAGACTGCGGTCAGCAAACCGGTCGGCGATACTGTCCTGTCGGCTGTCAGAGGTATTGATCTTGAGAGGACCGGACATGACTCAGAGCCGGATATACAGATAGGAAGTGCTGTTTACGCAGTAAAGCCGGGAGACGGCTCGGCAAGGGAACAGGCGGCGTCATGTCAGCGTGTTCTCGGCGGTCTGTGCAATATCGCACGCGAATATGCGACAAAGCGTTATCGCAGCAATCTTATTAACTGGGGAATGCTGCCGCTGCTGTATGACAACGACTCGCATACCATTCCGTTTACCGTGGATGATTATTTGTATGTTCCTGAAATTCGCAGTATAGTTGAAAACGGAACTGTGTCATTTGACGGATACATTATTCACAAGGATGGAAACAGCGAAAAGATTGTTCTCGGTCTTGCTCCCCTTACAGACGACGAGAAGAAGATAATACTTGCAGGATGCCTGATTAATTTTTATCATGACGGACTTTGATTTCAGAGCGCGGAGGATATTGTTATGCTTGAGAAAAACCGTAAAAACCTGCAAAAAATTCTCGATACTCTAAGCGATGCGGCTTCGGATCTCGAAGATATCCTTGAAAGTGAGGACATGTACCGCGATTCGCTGGCGGCTGATACCAGCAGAGATGAGGAGTATAATGCGGCTGAGCTTGTCTGCGATTCGCTCGATGAGGCGGTCGACGGCGTGAATGAAGCTATAGATCTTATAGAGGAACTTCTTGATGAAAATTGATTCATTAATATCCATGAGAAAATAGTTAATTACTGATTTAGTAAAAAAATGGCCTGAAGGCAGCATGTCTAACTGCTTTCGGCCGTTTTTTGCCTTAATTTTTATAACTGAATTAGATGTTTGGCTGACAAGGTGTTTAGCTGGAAAGTGATTGGAAGCTAATACGGTCAGCCGCTATTGCTGCTAAAGCGCTGAACGCTCGCGTGCGGTTTTGTACTTGGGCTTTTAAAAAATTCGATTATTTTCGATATTTTTTTACAAAACAGCTTGACAAACAATTCCAAACGTGTTATACTTAG
>CABPZV010000219.1 GCA_902462015.1 uncultured Eubacteriales bacterium
ATTATACAGAGCGAGAACGGGATAAAATAATAAGAGAATCAGAAAAACAGTTTGCAGGAGGTTTATTTTGCCGGATATAAAAAAGCTTCTCATGTCTATGCCTGAGCTTACTTCAGTTTCAGGCTTTGAAAGGGACGGAATTGAAAGCTTTAAAGAGCTGACAAAGCCGTATTTTGATGAAATCATTCAGACCGCCTCCGACAGTCTGATCTGTTATAAATATTCCGCTCCGGAAATGCAGCGGCAGTCACAGACACTGCTTATAGATACTCACTTTGACGAAATCGGAATGATGGTCAGCAGGGTAAAGGATGATGGAAATATTTCTTTTAAAGCCTTGGGCGGACTTGACTTGCGCTCGCTTTGCGGTTCGGAGGTTTTGGTGTACGGTACGGAAGAGATACGCGGCATCATTGTTCCGGGTTCTGCTGACACTGAAACTGACGGCAGCGGCACAGATACATCCGGCGAGCTTACTGATATAAGTGAGCTTGCCATATACACAGGACTATCCGCGGAACAGCTCTGTAAAAAGGTAAAAACCGGAGACTCTGCCGCTTTTGTGTCGCCCGCTATTGAGCTTCCCGGAGGCAGAATAGCAGGAAAGGCATTCGACAACCGAGCAAGTATCGCTTCGGTATTATACACGATGGATTTGCTTGACGGTGATACTCACGGATGGAATATCGCCTGGCTGCTATCCTCCGGTGAGGAGACGAATATGCGCGGAGCAGCTACCGGAGCTTTTACGGTAAAACCTGATGCGGCGGTTGTAATTGACGTCGGATTTGCAAGAGTACCACAAACGCAGGAAAATGAAACGCTCATATTCGGTGGAGGGCCGTCTGTCTCAATGTCGGCAGTTACAGACCGCCGGCTTTCAAAAGCCATTATTTCCGCAGCGCAAAAAAATGATATCAAAATCCAGATTATAGTCGAAGCTATGGGAACCGGAACAAACGCAAACGTAATACCGTTTCAAAACGGAGGAATTCCATGCGCCGTCGTCAGCATACCTCTTGCAAATATGCATACGCCCAATGAAATTATCAGCTGCAGGGATATTGTTCTGACTTCTGAGGCTATCGCCGCCTTTATTAAAGAGGGCACCAGAGTCTGAAACAAAGCTTTCCGGCCAAAGCTTTGTTTCCTTCGACCGACCGGCGTGTTACGGTTCAGACGAAATTCAACAAGGGGCTTGACTTGTCAAATGGCGTGAGAGCCATTCAGCAGGAGATTGTATTTCCCACTGAATGGTGAAATGTATCACGCCTTAAAAGGCGACCATTAAGGCAGCAGCCTTAATGGCGGGACATCTTGCCTAAGTTATATAAAGCTTTGAGCATTTACGAGGGGATGTTTAGAATCATGGAAAAACTAAAAACGCTCGAGCTTCTCTGTGGAGCTTTTGGTCCGTCCGGTATAGAGAACGAGGTTACAGATATAATCAAATCTGAATTAAAGCCTTATTCGGATTTTACAGACATAGACTGCTGCGGAAATCTGACGGCGCACTTTGCCGGAGGCGGACGCAAAGCGAGAATTTTATTGTCCGCACATACCGACGAGCCTTCTCTGATGATAAAAAGCATCGATGACGCAGGATATCTGAGTTTTGATGCGCTGGGAGAGCTTGACATGCGTTATCTTTACGGCAAACGTGTAACCGTAGGAGGAGAGCGATGTAAACTGTCCGGTATAATTTGCTCTAAGCCGCTTCATCTTTTGTCGCGCTCTGAACGTGACAAGGCTCCTGATGCGGATAATTTGTATATTGATATAGGAGCAGCGGACAGGAAAGAAGCGGCTGAACTTGTATCTCCAGGAGACTGCGCTGTTTTTGAAAGGCATTTTTCGGCGATAGGCGGCGCTGTTGTATCAAAGGCGCTTGCAGACCGCTTCACTGCTTTTGCAGTTATTGAAGCGTTTAAAAAGCTAAATTCTGAAATGATAAGTATGGATTATGACATTTATGCAATTTTTTCATCTAAGAGCAGGGTAGGCTACAGCACGGCTGCATCTGCCGCCGAAAAAATAAAGCCGGATATCATTTTATCACTTTCAGCTTCAGAAATCAGCGATGTCGGCAATAAACGAGCATCCGTGTATCTGCCGTACAGAAGCAGACGGATTGTATATGACAGAACGCTTTTAAGGAAGCTTTCCGAGGTAAATTGTGAAAATATTAGCCTTAAAAATTCTTGCTGTGAAGATATTTCGGAGACAGTATACGGAGACGGTACCGAGGATACTGCGAATAACGGTGGCACTTCAGATATAACTGGCGCCGAAAAGCTCTGCAGGGAAATACCGCAATCAAACGGAATGGATGAAGATGTTCTTTTACAGAGAGTTTGCGGAGGAACGCGGATCTGCAGTATTGTGGCTCCGTGCTCTGCGCCGGATACCGGCTCGGCTGTTATGAGACAAAAGACAATAGCTGAATACACTGAGTTTTTAGTTCATGCACTTTCGGATGTTCAGTTTTGAAACGGCCGGGTTTAATAAATTAGGAAAGATGTCCAGTCATTAAGGCTGCTGCCTTAATGGGTCGCCTTTTAAGGCGGGTTACATTCACTATTCAGTGGGAGATACAATCTCCTACTGGAATTGCTGCCACGCCATTTGACGGGGCAAGCTCCTTATAGAGTATGACTTTACGCAATAGGAACGATATTACTGGAAGATAATAATACTTAAAAATATAGTTGTTATAATACATGGAATCATATGGCATCGAAGCAACAGCTGGTTGCTTGCTTTCATCAAAAATCAGTGGTAAAATATCTGTAAAGTAATGACAGCGTGAAAAGCGGAGTAACATCTTACTTCAAATATATTTTTTACGCGTTATTTGTGCCAGACAGAACATTGTCAGGAAAGGTGTAGATATTTATATGGAAACAAAAGATGTTATACTTGAGCTTAGAACTCAAAACGGATTATCTCAGGAGGAACTTGCAAATAAGGTTTATGTTACCAGGCAGGCCGTTTCGCGCTGGGAAACCGGAGAAACTGTACCGAACACAGAAACACTTAAACTGTTGTCGAAGCTTTTTGACGTTTCCATCAATACGCTTTTAGGTTCTCCGCGAAAATTGATTTGCCAGTGCTGCGGTATGCCGCTTGACGATTCTTCTATAAGTAAAGAAACTGACGGATCGTTTAATGAAGAATACTGTAAGTGGTGTTATAATGACGGCAAATATGTATATACAAGTCTTGAGGAATTAACAGATTTTCTTGTAGGACATATGTCAAATGAAAATTGGCCGCCGCAGCAGGCGCGGGCTTATTTTGAGGATCAATTACCAAG
>CABPZV010000220.1 GCA_902462015.1 uncultured Eubacteriales bacterium
ATTCAGAACATCGTCAACGTCGTTGATTCCGGCGATAAACGAATTGATGAGCTGCTTTTTGCTGCGCAGTTCGGGGCTGGAATCGACGGCTTTTTGAATGGAAACCAGAATCTCCGCATGAGTAGAGCCGTCAGCCCTTTCTCCTGCGATGTATGTGGGTTCTGGTAGATTGTGTTCAACAATGAATCGCGATAAGAGACAAGAACAATCTCCGCAAGTTCCTTGCGGGAAAAGGGAGAATATTGGATAGTTTTTTAATTTCGATTCGGCATAGGATTCATCAAGAGCCTTCCGAAAAAGATGAGCAAGCCGAGCATATTCCTGAATAGAAGCGTTAGCCTCGATTAAATCAGAGGTTCCCTAACGATGGTCAGTTGTAATATTGCAAAACTCAAGAAGCGCCTGTAAACGATTGATCCGTTGAGATTCAGAACGTGTTCGACTGGATGCAGCATCTTTATATTTCTTTAGGTAGCCATCGTATTGGGTGTTCTTTGAAAAGTACTCAGAATAAAATGAGTTGATTGCATTGCTTTTCTCTGATGCAGGAATTCCGATTGTTTTCAGTTTCCATGCAATGGAAAACAGGCTATATAAATGAGTTGTCCAGCAAAGCCTTTTTAATGTTGTAAAATCAATTTGCAAATCATTGATATATGATAAGACCTCTGAAAAGTCCTGAACAGCCTGCTGGATTTGATTGCTGCTATCGTGGTATTTTTCATACAGACCATCAAGAACATCTTGCGACGAATCGAGAATTTTTCCCTCTAAAACAACAAAGAACAGCTCCGAAATAAACTCAACATCCTCCATGCGTACACTCTTTAGACGAGAAAGCTTCTCATCCCAGAAGGGATTATTCGCCAATTCCTTTAACGTGAAAAGAAGCTGACTTCCAGAGTATTTCGCATTTCTCAATTCTTGCCGCGTTAGCGGTTCGCCGTTTCGATTAAGCCGATCAAAAACCGACGCTACAAGTTCTTCTTTCTGTTCATATAGATATTCTATATTCAAAGCATATGTCCAAAATTGTTTGATATAGTCCGGGAAATCACTATTCTTTTTTTTGATTTCGTCAAATGTTAGCCCTGCAATTTCGCCAGCCTGTTCTAAATTTGCTTCATCAATGAAGTCATCTTCTGCAAAATAAGTTGGCAAAGCAATTTTGTCTTCAATAAAGTCGACAATCGCTTCTAAGCGTTGCTTGCCGTCCACAACATCATATACCGTCTTTCCGGTTTGCGTATCTACACACGGGCGTAAAAAGATAGCTGGAATCGGGTAGTTCTTTAGTATAGAGTCAATTAAGAATGATTTTTTATCTTCTGACCATACACCACTTTTCCTTTGATATGTCACATCAAAGCGGTATTTTTTCGATGTGAAATTATCATAGAATTCCGAGATAGTTAATGATGTTGATTTTCGTTCAAATAGTTTTGCCATTTAATATACCTCCAATATGAGAAGAGGAACTCTGATGAACATAATTTTTAAATATGCTTATCAGAACTGCATTCAAGTCCCTCGGCGGGGACGGATTAATAAATGTGAAATCCACGTCCTGATTTAGATTGATGAGTAATTCATCAATCTCTCGGCGATCAACATGCCAGTACGATACACCACAAAGAACCACATCATCTTTTGAACCAATTTGTTTGGCAATCTCTGTTGCCTTTTGCTTTAGCATATGCGACCAAGGTGCGGTGGTCTCGAGTCGAGATGAATCTCCTGCTGGTGGTATAATCGCGCCTTTATCATACTTCTTCAACTCGCAATATTGGAGTGCAAGCTGATCAAGAGTTGATCCATCAAAGTCTAAGTTATAGTTAATACTATAGGTGCTATCTATTGAATCTTTAGGGACAAAGCTGATTGACCCATGTGGTTTAATTATTTCCACGGCACCATCCGTGCCAGCATCAAATCCGCTAATAAAAAATGGCACTTCAAGAGTCTTGAGAATACGTTCAAGCCAGATATCGTAATTATATGTAATGACTGTGATTTTATTGTAGCGCTTGTCAGAAATGCTCTTAAAGAACTCGAGCCATCCCCAACTGTGTTCTTGTTCTATAAAGCTATGCAAATCACTATCCGAGATGGCGGAATCATAACAGGAAAACAAATGGCGCAAATATACGATTAGTTCTGAGTATGCCCGCAAATACAAACGATCATTTCCCTGACTTGCCATCTCAAGGCGTTTTTCCTTTTGACCCGATTCATTTACAAAGTCAAAAAACATATTAGCACAGGTGATAATTTCTTCGATTAATGCAGTGCTTTCTTCTGCCGTATTTCCCGGTCTTGCGCCAAGCATCCATAAAGCAGGACAAGTCTTATATGATAGGAAACCAGGCTTTGTATTCCAAGGCGAGCTAATTTTATCACCTAATCGGAATAAATTGCGTACATCAACCCTGTCAGTAATTCTGGTGTCAACTATGGTTTCATAGTGTTGCAAAAAATCAATCGAAAAACCGTTTCCAAGTATAATGAATGCATTTTTCATACTAATAATTTCAACTTCAAACTCTCATTAAGTTATAACCGCGCTCAAGTAAATGCACAAATAAGGATTACACAGACAAATCCAGCGGCAAATCAGAAATATCCTTCAGCCGCTTGCCCTGTACCAAGGTTTCCAGTGTTTCCAACGCATCCTCGGAGCCTACCTCTTTAACCGCTCGAATCAGCTCATAGAGTGCAAAGTGATATACGCAGTCAATATCGCCAGTGCCGAGCGCAAGAGATGCCAAACGATTCGGCATAGGCTCAGCCGTTACAACAACGATGTGCGGCAAATGCCCCTTTCGGTTACGGATCAGGTTCAATGCCTCTGTGCGGCTGTTCTGTGCGCGGTCGCTGCGCATCGTGTATTTTGCGGAAACACTCGCATGAAGAATGGGTTTGCCGCCGTTAGACTTCCGAAGATCAGCCATCTTGCAGATTTCGTCATCAACGATGAGCTGCGCTGCATTGATCTCGCTATCTTCATAGAGATCGCGGTAAACAACAACGTCAGGTGCAACGAGGTAATCATTACCCAGTGCAGCAGCCAACTGTGCGTTCTGCGTCGTAAGGGCATTTAAGTAAGCGAGGTGTTCATATTGCGCAAAATCGCTCGTTTTCAGTTTGTTGTTATTGCCGAGCTGAAGAATTGTCCAGTTTCCGGGACGGAGGTTCTGCAAATAGGGAAATGTTTCACGCAGGAACTCCATTGTCAGCGTTTCAAATTGCTTTCCGAGAGTC
>CABPZV010000221.1 GCA_902462015.1 uncultured Eubacteriales bacterium
GGGGGAAGCGCAGATGCAGCAGCTGTTTTGCGCGGATTAAACAGTTTATTTAAAAATCCGTTTTCGGACAAAATTCTTAAGGAAATTGCCGCATCGTTGGGGGCGGATATTCCTTTCTGTCTTTCTCATTCGCCGATGCATTGCCGCGGTATAGGAGAGGAATTGAATCCGTGTCATTCTCTTCCGGATTGTACGGTTCTGCTTGTTGTAGGAAAGTGGGAGAAAAAGTCAACAGAAGTTATGTATAAAGATCTTGACACGGTAAAATCAGCTTTCCAGGCCGAAAACAGAATGCTTACGGCTCTTGAAAGTAAAAATGTCAGTGAGATATGCGGCGCTTTGTATAATACTTTTGAACTTGTAAATCCTCATGCTGAGCTTGTACGCAGTAAGCTTATAAAATTGGGTGCTTCGGGCGCGCTTCTCAGCGGAAGCGGACCTAGTGTGTTTGGCATATATAGCTCAGAGAAAGACGCTGTGAATGCAGCTCGCTGTATTTGTGATGACGGATTCTGCGTATTTTGCTGTACTCCTGTTGATTAAACGGTGCCGATGATGAACAGCGAGGAAATATTTTGTTTTTTTCCGTTGGTAATATGGACAATTTGCACGTTTTAGCTGAAATGTAAAGTCTTTCTGTATTGACAAGAAATTGATTTAATGATATAATAAAATAGATGTATATGTTCTTTTTTGTATGACACTTGAAAGTATGCTTTTATATTAAAAGTCCTATATGCCGGCAGATGTGCAGTATGCCTGAAACAATAATCTTTAATTTTTTATGAAAGGGATTTCCATAAGAATTGTAGGTGAAGCAATTGACTGGATTTGTAGATATTCACAATCATATGATGTTTGGAGTGGATGACGGCGCGTCCTCCGAAGAAATGACGCGTGAAATGCTTGAAATTGCTTATAAAGACGGTATTCGGGGTATTTGCTTAACACCGCATTTTTATAATCCTATGATAAAAAAACGTGGGGAAATTACTTTTTCGACTGAAAAATTTGAAAGAATAAAGGCATTTGCATCGCTGCATTATCCTGATTTGAGACTTTGGTGCGGAAATGAACTTTTCTTTCATAATGACTGTTTGGAAAAGTTGGATTCCGGCCAATGTTATACACTCGATAACAGCAGGTATGTGCTTGTGGAGTTTTTTCCGGATGAGGAGAAACAGAATATTTACAGTGGACTTCACAGACTTCTTAAAAGTGGTTATGTTCCTGTCCTTGCACATATCGAGAGGTACAGATGTTTTTACCGGAAGTTTGACTGTATTAAGCTTTTGTCTGACGACGGTGTTAGGATTCAGATAAATGCGTCTTCTGTTCTTGGCGATTTTGGTGTCTCATGCAAACATTTTACTCAGAAGCTTCTTCGGTGCGGTCTTGTTGATTTTGTCGCTACGGATGCTCATAATAAAGATGAGAGGGCTCCTCTTTTATCTGAATGTTTTGAATATGTTGAAAAAAAATATGGTTTAAAATACGCTGAAGCAATATTTAGAGATAATGCCCTTAAAATACTAAGAAGGAGTAGTCATAATAATGGAAAAGAATGAAATTGTTGCCACTGTAAGGAGCGCAGAAAGCGATGCTCCGGACAGCATGGAAAAAACGATAGATTTTACAGAGCTGTTGCTTTTTTTTCTTAATAAACTCTGGATAATTGTGCTTATAACATGCGTATGCGGTGCAGGCGCTTATTTTTATTCAAGATTTACCACCATTCCTCTTTATAAATCAACTGCCAAAATATATTTGATGGACAAGAACAGTGATAAAATCAATACGGCTAATATTAATGTTGCGAATTCTACGGTTGAGGACAGTATGAAGCTGATAAAGGAAGAGGTACTTGTCAGCGAGGCTCTGCAGAATCTTGCGCTTGATATCAGTTACAGCTCAGTTTCTCCGTATATAGCAGTGTCGAACGAATCGGATTCATTGATAATTAATGTGTCTGTAAGCAATGCTGATCCTAAAATTGCATGTGCGATTGTGAACGAATTGTGCGATGTATCGACTGAAAAAATAAAGAATATTATCGGTATCGATCAGGTCAATGTTTTCTCGTACGGCAAGGAAGCGACTTCTCCCTGCAATCTTGCATACTCGTCCACCGCACTTAAGGTCGCACTGGTTGGGTTTGCACTGACATGTGCCGTGCTGTTTGTAATATTTTATTTTGATGATAAAATCAAATCTCCTGAAGATATAGAACGCTATTTAGGCCTTACAGTACTTGGCACTATTCCGAATTCCAAAAAGATATGATTTGTTGACTTTAATGGATGTAATTGTCATAGTTATGCAAAGGAACGGTTAAAAAATGCAGGTTCAGAAAATTAATTTAAATAATATCGGCAGAAGCAAAGGCTTTGCAGCTGATGAAGCTTATAAGTCGCTTTTGACTAATTTACAGTTTTGCGGGAATGAAGTACAGATTGTCACGATGACGAGTTGTATGCCTAATGAGGGAAAATCTACGGTTTCGCTTGAACTTTCAAAGGGATTGGCATCTATCGGCAAGAAAGTCCTTTTTATCGATGCTGATATGCGTAATTCGGTTGTTGTTAATAAGTATACAAATGCGAGAGGAATCAAGGGACTCAGTCAGCTTCTTTCAGGTCAGGTGTCGCTTTCTGATGTTTTGTATGAAACTCAGTACGAAGGTTTTTATATTATTTTTTCAGGTCAGGTTCCACCTAATCCGACTGATCTTTTGAATGGAAATAAATTTAAATCTTTGATTAATTCGTCAAAGGAAATTTTTGATTATGTTATAATTGATACGCCTCCGCTTGGACTTGTTATAGATGCCGCAGTTATCGCAAATTGTTCTGACAGCGCGGTTCTTGTGTGCGGTTCCGGAAAAGTAAGTTACCGTCTTGCTCAAAATGTGATTAAACAGCTTAATAAAAGCGGCTGTAATATAATAGGAGCAGTTCTTAATGATGTAAGCAAGAAAGGGAAAAGAGGCAGATATTATTATAGCTATGCTTACGGAAAAGAATACGGTAAGGAATACAGTAAGGGATACGGTCATAGATACAGAGAAGACGGCGGAGAGGATAATGGAAAAGATTAAGAATATTTATATAATTTAAATATTATTGTCCTGAAATACAGATTTTATGACTTTATAGTTAATATTTGCTGCAGTGTATCAAGGGGTGCTCCCTTTCATAATGGGTGGACACCTTTTCCAGATATAAC
>CABPZV010000222.1 GCA_902462015.1 uncultured Eubacteriales bacterium
ATCCTCACCAAATGCTTCGCCTTCAATACCGGAATCAAACCACAGTTCTCCGTTTCTTTCTTCCCAATCAGAGCATCTCATACAAATCATCCCGGGGCGAAGTTCTTTTTCTCCGCCACTTTCCAATTCAGCAAGATAACTTTCATATTCCTCTTTTGGAATGGGAATAAGCATCAAGAGCTTTCCGTTATCGCAAATTTCAATCAACGAGCTTGTAATTTGTTTTCTTTCACGCATCTCACTTGCTATTGCTTCTTCATCTGTTTCATCAATATAAGGCATAGGAGAATTTATATATTCTTCTGCATTCATATATGTAAGATTGCCTGCCTCATTTATCACGCCGATAGAATGAAATCGCCATTTACCAATATAGTTCATAACGACACCTCCAATATCACTGCTTATCGCTTTCATCAAATATGTCGCCGCATTCAGGGCAGAACTTTGGCGGATTCATTGGATCTTCAGGTGTCCAACCGCATTTATCGCACTTATATAAAGGAGCACCTTCGGGTTTTTTACTTCCGCAGTTCTGACAGAACTTACCTGTGTTCGCCGTGCCGCATCCGCACTGCCAGCCCATTGCAGGGCTCGGCTGCGGCTTTCCGCAATTCTCACAGAATTTTCCCGTGTTATGCGTTCCGCAATCACAGTTCCAGGTGGGTTTTGCGGGGACTGCGGTTTCAGCCGGCTGCGCAGACTGCTGTCCCATAGCAAAGAGGTTTGCCGCAGCACCTGCACCTGCGTTCTGTGCCATATTCATACCAAAGAAACCACCCATAGCACCCATACCGCCTTCGTTTTTAGCCGCATCCTGCATAGCCTGTGCCTGAGCACCCACCATGTGAGCAGCAGCCATTGTGGGGTTTCTGAACGCCGCATTTCTCTGAATTTCCTTAATCATCTTTTCGTCTTCTTCAGAAGCATTAACGCTTGATACACCGAATACAACGATTTCGATGCCTCTTAAATCTCTCCACTTTGAAGAAAGGACATTGTTTAAGGCATCTCCGATTTCCATTGTATGTGCCGGGAGCGAGCTATAACGGATACCCATATCCGAAATTCTCGCAAACGCCGGCTGAAGCGCCGTGAGTAACTCTGTTTTAAGCTGACTGTCGATTGTTTCCCTCACATATGTATCCTCAACATTTCCGCATACATTTGTATAGAAAAGCATTGGATTTGTTATTTTGTAGGAATATTCGCCATGACAGCGAATTGCAATATCCACATCAAGACCGATGTTGGTGTCTACAACTCTGAACGGCACAGGTGAAGGTGTTCCGTATTTATTTCCTATAATTTCTTTTGTGTTAAAGTAATATACTCTTTGGTCTTTTGCGGGTTCGCCGCCAAAGGTGAAACGCTTGCCGATTTCGGAAAAGCATTTTTTGATGTTTTCTCCCAAAGGACCGTAGAAAATGCTCGGCTCAGTTCCTGTATCATATACGAACTCACCCGGCTCTGCACAAAGCTCCACCACCTTGCCCGACTCCACGATCATCATACATTGTCCGTCATTAACATTGATGATAGAACCGTTTGAAATAATATTGTCCGTTCCTTTTTTATTTGACGAACGTCCGCCTGCTTTCTTTTCGCCCTTTTGAACAAGAGTGTCTGCATCCATACTTTCGCAGTAAAAATAATCACGTCAAGAGTCTGCGAGTACCCCTGATAAAGCACCTACGCCTGCTTTTAATAATCCCATAATTTATTCTCCTTCCTGAATATATAAATTTTCATCCATAACCGAATAATCGGTAATATCCCATACATCTTCAGATGTTACGAGTCTTCCGTCTCCGCCAATTTGCGGACTGAATTTATGTCCTCGGCTATCTTCTGTGCTGATTTCAATGTTTGAATGTAAATCAGACAGATTACATTTTACGGTAAAAGCCTCACCCTGATATATGGTGTGCTTTTTGCCCGTTTCAAGATTTGTCAAAGTAACATAATCCTTATACCTCGGAACAATCAAATACCATTCATCGCCTTCAAAATCAAAATGCGCCATCTGCTCTATTGCAAAATCCCCAAGAGATTCAAAAATTCCTGCTACATAAGTATCTCTGAAGCCACGTCTGTCTTCGCCATAGCCTAAAAACGCTACTGCAAAATACGGCGTACCCTCGCATGAATCAAAATCGAAAACATTTGCATACTGAGTCCGATATTCTGAGTCTTTATATACCATTCCGGGACCGTCAGCTATTTGCGGCTTATCTACACCGCATCCGAACAGGCTCGCAATAAGTGCTATAATGGCAGTTAGTTTCATAATACTTTTCACCACCCTCACAAAATCACCCCGCATATAAAAGTTCTTCAAAACATTCATCTTCGGGAATGCCGTTAACTGTCCTCGGCCAATTGGATACATCGATAGAGAGCCTTACTATTCCTCCGTTTTCTGTTTTTAAATCAACATAGCTTTTTCCGTCTGTCTGATATGGCGTAAGCAGCGTTCCGAAAGGAATTTCTGTTTTTTCCATATCCGGCAAGAGGTCTGCTTCAAGAGGTATTGCTGTTTTTACATCGTGACCGTAATTAAATGTGTAGGCTTCATCTGTCATTTCAGGCTTTCCGTCTGTTTCACTTAGCTTAAAGCTTGCTGTTGCACCTCTTGTGCCTAAAATCTCAAAGCGTGTTTCAAGTCTGAAAAATTCAGGGTTATTGAACGCCTGCTTATAGGTAGTTCCTTCCTCAAAGCCTTCCTCTATATACTCATAATCAATTTCCGTGCCGGAAAGCTTCTGCAAAATCTTGGGAGTATCACCGTTTATGTCCCAAGTGCAGAACATATGGTAGTCATTGTCTGAGAATGAGTCGGAATAAATGTAGTTTTTATCGCCGACATGCGCTAAATAAACATCAAAATCGTAGGCATAGTTGATTTCATCGGTAAAGGTTTTTCCGTTTGCCGTAACCGACAACATATTGTAAGAACCGTATTGATCCGGCAATGTGTCTATCTCAATACAATCCTTTTTATCATCATTTGAACTTAGGTCAAAATCAAGCTTTTGTCGCATTGGAAGCATCAAGCAAAAGTTTTCGGAAGGCGCTTTTGTATATTCTTCATTGAAAATATAGGGTTCTTCATCAAAATAAATTTTTACCGAAAGAGGTCCTGCAGCATAAGCGGCTATATCATAAGGACTGAACCAGAATGTAATACCCTGATAATCAAGTGTCCAATTATAATCCTCCG
>CABPZV010000223.1 GCA_902462015.1 uncultured Eubacteriales bacterium
GGCTGCTCTATCTAACCTATTCAGCGAGATATATGTCAGGGATATATCGAAAAGAAATAAGGTAAGGAATCTGGGTGAGCTTGAAGATCTGCTTAATATTCTTTCTTCTTCTATCGGTTCGCTGACAAATCCGGAAAAGCTGAAGGATATCTTCCGCAGTGTAAAAAAATCAAAAATAACCGCTGCCACCATAAAGAAATATCTCGGATACTTTGAAGATTCATTTTTATTGGAAGCAGCACATCGCTATGATATTAAGGGCAGGGCATATATAGCCACTCCGCAGAAATATTATTTTTCTGATCTTGGACTTCGTAATGCACGAATCAATTTCAGGCAGTTTGAGCAAACGCACGCAATGGAAAATGTAATTTATAATGAACTGCGTATGCGCGGTTACAGCGTGGATGTCGGAGTGGTTCCTATTGCAGAGAAGAATAAGGAAGGAAAGGTAATCAGAAAACAGCTTGAGGTCGATTTTATCTGTAATCTCTGTTCGGCCAGGTATTACATTCAATCTGCGTATTCCATACCGGAAGAGGATAAACTTAATCAGGAAATCAGACCGTTCCGTAAGATTGATGATTCCTTCAAAAAAATTGTTGTAACAAAGGATCTTGTTCCGGCTCACTATGATGAAAACGGATTTTTCACTATAAATATTTATGATTTCCTGCTCAATCCTAAAAGCTTAGAAGGATAAGAGAATGCCGCTTGTGTTCATTCGATACAAGCGGTATTCTCTTATATAAAGAAATCATCTATTTCTTGTTCCTTACTTCAAGGATTTCAGCGTTGATTTCGTTAAGAGTCAAATCCCCCAATCCGATTTCTGCCGCAATTTTACTCGCAGCTTTCATAGCTTAAACAGCTTTATTTTCAGACGAAACAGTGATGACTTTTTCCATCGATTTTTGTAATTGAGCATGTGTTTTTCATATTGAATATCCTCGTATATGTTTATTTATTATATTATGCTCAATCTATTTTCCAAAATAGGTGCAGCGTTTGCTGCTTTGAGAATGGTGTTCAGTTGTTCCTCCGTAATCTGTTCTCCCGTATAAGTACGGATAGATTTTCTTGAGCAAATTGTTTCCATCGTATTCATAAGCGAATACCTCCGTTATATAAAAAATTCAATTGTTGGATTAGATGCTGTGTGGCATTACAAATCTTATGCAGAAAAATAATTCTCAACAGCATACTCGAAATGCTTTTCAAATTGAACTGCTGCTTGGCGGCTGACCTTTAAGAAAGGAAGAAGCATATCAAAAGCATGGAATAGCTTTGGATAAACATCGACACTTGCTTCAACACCTGCTTTGTGAAGATTGTCTATGTAAGTGAGGGTTTCAGCATAAAATGGCTCTGCTGTGCAAACAAAGGTATAGGCAGGCGGAAGTTCTGTATAATCCTGTCTTTTAGCTGGTGCGGCATAACAGGGGATTTCCTGATTGCAGATTCCTTGCAGGTATTTTTTCCATCCATAGTGATTTCGCTTCGTATTCCAAACAGGAGCATGGTTATTACGGGAAGTTTCAGTGTCTTCATTATCTATCATAGGGTAGAGGGGCATTTGAAAAGCGATTTTGACGCCGGCATGATCCTTTTCATACATACAAAGTGCAGCAGTTAATCCGCCGCCTGCACTTTCCCCTCCAACCATGATTTGATCGTCACGCACACCAAGCTCTTTTGCGTGCTCCTTCAAATACAGGAGCGCATGATGACAGTCATGCAAAGCAGCCGGATAAGGAGCTTTCCCTGACAGGCGATAGTCCGGTGAAATTACGACAGCGCCGTATTTTTTTACAAGATTTTTAGCACGGGACATATAGATCATTTCAGGCATTCCGGTAATATAGCCGCCTCCGTGAATCCATAAAATTCCGGGACGATTATTGTTTGGAACAGAATCGGTGGGACTGAGAATCAGCAGTTTTATTTCTGTATCATCGGATGGTATTTTGAGTTTTTTGGTTGTGTATTTCATATTTTATGTCCTCCGGCCGATGCAGCTTTTAACATTACCTCAAATGTACTGCCCTTATCAGACGAATGAACGGTAATACTACCGTTGTGCAGGTCAATGATCTTCTTAACGATTGCAAGGCCGAGTCCGTTGCCGCTTGTGGAGTGGGATAGATCGCCTTGATAGAACTTATCAAAGATATGTTCTTTCGTTTCGGGTGACATTCCGTTACCCTGATCGGATATTTTTATAGATAGACTACCGCCTGTTTGTTTCATGCGAATTTCGATTTTGCCTCCAATGGGTGAGAACTTGACAGCATTATCAAGCAAATTGATCCATACCTGCTTCATCATTTCTTCGTTGGCTGTTACAAAATACTCTTTAGCATCGAAAATGATCTCAAGCTGCTTCTCGGAAAGTTTTTGATCGAGAAGAGCTACGACAAGGCGGATCTGCTCACTAAGATTGTAACGCTTTTTATCCGCCAAAATAGTCTGATTTTCAATTTTGGAAAGATACAATACATTAAGCGAGAGTGCGGAAAGCCTTTCGGATTC
This sequence comes from uncultured Eubacteriales bacterium, assembly GCA_902462015.1. Taxonomy (GTDB): domain Bacteria; phylum Bacillota; class Clostridia; order Oscillospirales; family CAG-272; genus UMGS911. The sequence goes on from CABPZV010000223.1 coordinate 2,533, forward strand.
ACTGATAATAATATCCAAATATTCTTCCCGTTCCTCCGGCATTAAGTCATCCCATTTCAGTGCTTTAGCAAAGCCGCGAATCGATACGATAGGCGTTTTGAATTCATGAGAGAAATTATTGACAAAATCGGTTCTCAGCATTTCTACGCTTCCGATTTCCTCTGCCATATGGTTGAATTTGTCGCTAAGTGTTCTGAATTCTTCCGGTCCTTTGAGGCTGAGCCGAACACTGTAATCGCCGTCGGCTATTTTATCAGTTGCATCCATAATTTCACGGATCGGTCGAAGCGGAGCCTTACTGAAAATAATGGACATAACTGTTCCCATAAGAACACTTACAATGCAAAATAGGGATAAAGGGAATTTTCTAAAATTTTCGCCCTCTATAAGGCCGATATGCACTAACAGATGTGTTCCGAGAAACACAAGGCACATTGTCGCGAGCATAATCATAAACACTACAAAGGCAAAAAACAAAGTCAATCGAAAGTATTTTAGTGATGATTTTAATTTACTCATTATGAATCACCGCCTTATATCCGATACCACGAATTGCTATAATTTCAAATTCCGGCCACTCCTCAAAGCGGCGGCGGAGTCGTGTGATATGCACATTGACCGTTGTATCTACCGTGTTGGATTCCA
>CABPZV010000224.1 GCA_902462015.1 uncultured Eubacteriales bacterium
GTTCATAAGATTCGAATCCAAGCGGATTGAGCTGAGGAATCATTTTTAAAGCATGCTCAGCCGGAATTAGGGTTCCGATTTTAATATCAAACATAAAACTACTCCTTTGATTATAAATTTTATTTTTTGTAAAGTCTGAAAGAAAGTCTTGCAGACAAGAGTTTTATTTGCTCATAATTATAATTATGAAAAATGTTTATTTCCCTATAAAAACATTTTCGTATTTTTTATTTTCTTTTTCTGTTTTCTTTAACAAATGGCGGATAATCACAGCAATACCTGCAATTATAAAGTATATAATGCTGAGAATAAGACATGTAATCAAAGCTCCGGCCGTATTTGATCTTCCCGATATAATTATGAGGAATATTACTAAAAAGCTAATTAAAAAACCTATATAATGAAGAAATATTTTTAATCCAAATCCCATAGATTTCACATAAAATATTCGATTAAGAGCAGATAATAACAGCGAGAAAGCAAAAAATGCTATTAATGTCTTAAAAGAAAGAATGAGAGTAGTGAATCCTGACAGAGTGACGATAGCTTGTGATATAAGGGTAAGTATTGTAAAAAATAAGCACGCCGGGTAAATTATTGAGGAGATAATTTTTTTAATTTTCATAACCGGTAATATATCCTTTTTACATTTGATTGCATACATGAATAATCATTTTCCTTTATATATTATCATATATTTTTTACGTTTTTGTGATGAAAATAATAATATATAAATTATAGGAAGAACAGGTGTTTTATATGTCTTCGGTTTGACAAAAGTATTATTGTATGGTATAATAACCTTAAAGCTAAAGCTTTAAGGTGCAAGTTTCGTTTCGCTGCCAAAGGCAGCGATTTTGCAAAGCAAAACCCCGAAACATTGCGGTTTGCCAGGTGACTTATGGTATAATACCGTATAGCTAAAGCTTTAAGGTGCAAGTTTCGTTTCATTTCGTCTCGGTCAGCAGCGATTTTACTGTGCAAAACCCCGAAACATAGAGGTTTGTCCGGAACTTATTGTATAATAATCGCATAAAGTTTTGCATTACAAGCCTTTGCAGTTATACTGCTTATTGTATAAGAAAGTCACATCTAAATTGTAAAATTAACATAACTTTATCAGATAGATAATAATATACCATTTGTATTTAAACCAGAAGGGAAAATTCAGTTAATGTTTGAAAGGCTCGTCGGTAATGATAAGCTGAAAGAGCTTTTGTCTAAAGAGATAAGGGAAGGGACGCTTGCTCACGGCTACATAATTGAAGGAGATGCCGGTATCGGTAAACACACATTGGCTTTTGATATAGCGGCGGCGATGGCAGGATTTGATGAAAGTGGCCTTAAGCGTATTAAAGACGGCCTTTGTCCGGATATAAAAGTGTTTGGAGTTCCGAGCGGACGAAAAACAATAGGTATTGAAATGATTAGAGAGCTTGGATATCTGTCGTCGGTTACACCAAACGAACTTGATTTTAAAATAACAATTATTGAAAATGCGGAATTTATGACTGTTCAGGCGCAGAATGCGTTTCTAAAGCTTCTTGAAGAGCCTCCGTCGGGTGTGTATTTTCTTATGCTTTGTGAAAATGCTTCCGCTTTGCTTCCCACGGTACGTTCACGTGCTCCGACACTTAGAATGATGCGGTGTGATAATGAAAGTATAAGAAATTGTTTGAAAAGCAGTAAAAGAGGTGCTTACCTTTTTAATAGAGATCCGCAGTCTTTTGATGCGATTGTTAGAGCTTCAGACGGCAGAATCGGAAAGGCGCTTGGTATGTGCGGAGAATCGGCCGGCTCGGGAGAGCGAACTCTCACCGCGGTTGATAAAAATACCATGCAGAAGGCGGCTGAACTTGTAGAATGTATAGCCGGGAGGCGAAGTGTTCCTCTTACACTTTGCATTAATAGTCTTGGCTCTGATAGAAACAGGATTTCCCTGTTGCTCTCCTCTTCTGTTTTAGCTATCCGGGATATGATTCTCTGCAAGGCTTATATGATAGCCGGAAAAGAAATCGGGGATACGGAAGTTATGCACTTGTCGGAAAAGCTTTGTTTTTACGATTCAGGTAATGAGGCGGTAGCCAATGCACAAAAGTTATCGATGTCTGAGCTTATGCAATGCGGTAATGTTTTTTCTTCATTTTCTGAGCGGCTGCTTCAAAACGGTAATATAAGACAAATATTGACTGAGCTTTCATATCAGATCAGGAGAATTGTGTGCTGAAAGCAGATTAAACCGGACAAAACTTTGAGTGTGTACGAAAGGTATGGTCATATTAAATGGAAGAATTAAAAAATGTATCCGGTTTTGAGGATACATCCCGGCAGTCAGAGACTGACGGTGAAAAATACAATAAAAAATCTGAACTTAGTAATATAAAGCCAAAGCGCAGAAGTCACAAATACCCTAAAAGAAAAAAAACAACAGTTAAATCAAGCAAAAGCGCAAATAAGACAGAATCTGATGCAAAGGATATTTACGGTTTGGACAAAGAATGGGATGTTGAAGGAGAGGATATTGACTCCGTTATTAAAGACTCTGATCATACGGAAGATTCCGCTTTAGATGATTATAATATCGTCACCTCGGAACCCGACGGGCATACTGCAGATATAAATGCAAAATACGAGGTTATTGGAGTTACTTTTAAAAAAATTGGAAAGATATACTATTTTGATGTAGACGAAAATACTTTTTCAAAGGATGACCATGTAATTGTAGAGACTGCCCGGGGACTTGAATACGGTACGGTAGTATATCCTAACCGCGTTGTGAGCGGCGCCGAAGTCGTACTTCCTCTTCGCAAAGTTTTGAGAATTGCAACAGATGAAGACGAGCAGCATCATCATGAAAATTTAAAGCTTGAAATAGAAGCGTTTAATGCCTGTGTGGAAAAAATTGCGCTTCACAATCTTGATATGAAGCTTGTAGATGCTGAATATACATTTGACAACACAAAGCTTATTTTTTACTTTACTTCGGAGGAACGGGTCGATTTTCGTGATCTTGTGAAGGATCTTGCATCTATTTTTCGTACAAGAATTGAGCTTCGCCAGATAGGTATTCGTGATGAAGCAAAACTTATGGGAGGTCTTGGAATATGCGGCAGACCGTTTTGCTGTCATTCCTTTCTTTCGGATTTTGTTCAGGTTTCAATCAAAATGGCAAA
>CABPZV010000225.1 GCA_902462015.1 uncultured Eubacteriales bacterium
ATGAAAATGAAAACGGCAAATTAAAAATAGGCTTTTCTATAAAAACAAAGCGGTTCTTTATGCGCGGCTTTGAACAGAGTTTATTGCTCCGTATTTTTTCAAAATTTATGAATTCCCTCCTTGTCAAAACTTTCAAGTATTACGGAATATTCTCACTTACTTTTGGGCTTGTAACATGTTTGGCATCGTTTATAAAGGGACAGCAGTCTGGGGTATTGTTTGACGCCGTAAGTCTGTGCGTCGGAATCGGAATGATTATTTTCGCTGTGATTATGCTTTTTTCGGATAAAACTGTCGGAGAAGCTCTGTGCGAAAGCAGATTATCGGATCTTATTCTGTTTCGTTTTCTCGGTTTCAGACGCAATGAAATACCTGTAAACGGGAAAAAGCACAAGGGTTATACTGCGTGCGCCGCAGGTTTGCTGCTGGGAGCTCTTTCATTTGCCGTTGAACCGTATTTGACAATCATAGCTCTTGTCGGTGTAGCTGCGATGTATATCGTGCTGTTATCTCCTGAGATTGGTGTTATTTTTATAATAACCGCGCTTCCTTTTCTGACAACAATGATGCTTGTCGGACTTACGTTGTGGACATTCACTGCTTTTTTTATAAAGCTCCTTCGCGGAAAGCGTACAATAAAATTCGAGCTTTTTGATATAATGCTTCTTATTTTTATGGGAATATATATTCTCGGCGGAATTGTTTCGGCTGATACCGCGTCATCGTTTAAAGCTTCTATGGTTTTCGTATGTTTTATGCTCGCCTATATTCTCGTTGTAAATCTTGTGAATACAACAGAAAAACTATTGCGCTGTGTACATGGAATGCTGATGGCCTCCCTTTTTGTATCGCTTATCGGAGTGCTTCAGTACGTTACGGGAAGTGCGGATTCTTTATGGCAGGACACCTCCATGTTTTCAGATATTTCGGGACGGGTTGTATCAACCTTTGCAAATCCCAATGTCTTAGCGGAGTATCTTATCTTGATGATTCCGTTTGCCGGAGCGATGCTTATAACTTCAGAAAGTAAAACAGAACGGGCGTTTTATCCGCTAACTTTTGCCTCTCTTGCAATTTGTCTTATATTTACGTGGTCGCGCGGAGCATGGCTTGGGTTTATGGTATCTGCATTACTATTTGTACTTATATGGTCAAGAAAATTTATGGTAGCTGGTATGTTTGGACTGCTTGCAGTCCCTATACTTCCTTTTATTTTGCCTGATAATATTGTGTCAAGATTTACAAGTATCGGAAATCTTGGGGATTCATCGACGTCGTATCGAGTCAGTATATGGCGCGGAGTTTCTAAAATGCTGAAGGATTATTTTTACTCAGGAATCGGAATCGGAGAAGGGGCTTTTTCAAAGGTTTATCCCAGGTATTCTTATGCAGGCATCGAGCTTGCTCCGCATTCGCATAATCTTTACTTTCAGATTACTGCTGAGACCGGTATTGTCGCACTGATTGTTTTTTTCATCCTTATTGTACTCTTTGCGCGCGGGTCGTTCAGCTTTTTCTGCAGCAGGAAAGGAATATACACTTACAGTGAAAAATATGAAAAACGTATGAAGCTTTTTTCCGCTGCAGGTTTCTGCGGTATATTGGCTGTTCTTCTGCAGGGTGTCACCGACTATGTGTGGTATAATTACCGTATATTTCTGTTGTTCTGGCTGATAATAGGCCTTACAGCCGCGATAGGCAGAACGGCGCGTACAGACCGTATATACCAGGACAGGCTTTTATAAAATCAGCTAAGGCTTATGAAGATGCACGAAATGATAAAGGATATTCAATAAGAGGTTTGTCCCGTCAAATGGCGTGGCAATCATTCCAGTAGGAGATTGTATCTCCTACTGAATTGTGAAATGTAACCCGCCTTAAGAGGCGACCGCCAATAAGGCGACCGCCATTAAGGCCGGCGCCTTATTGGTGGGACATCTTGCCTAAGTTATAACGAAAGGAATTAAGTCAATGATGGATAAAGACACAGGTGTTAGGACGTCCTCAGGGCGTAAAAAAATGCGTATAAATTTCATAGACGTTATCTTAATTTTGATAATTATTGCCGCTGTGGCAGTGCTTGGATATATTATTTTATCACCTCAGATTAATATATCATCTAAGGCCGAAGCTGTTTCAATTCAGTATCAGGTTGAAATTGTTCATCTTCGTGAGGAATGGAAAGATAACGTAGAGATTGGAGATGATTTTATAGATTATACTACTATGGAAAGCATCGGGACGGTTGTTGATGTGAGATGCTCTGACGAAAAGTTTCCTTCGGTGAACAGAGATACCGGCGAGCTTGTTTATGTAAGTTATCCGGATTACCTGACGATGATTATAACTGTAGAGGCTGAGGCTGTCCCCGCCGAAATAGGGTATGAAGTGAACGGTTGTAACATTCAGATTGGACCTAACATCCATTTCCGTCTGCCGAATCTTTGCTATGATGGCCCATGCAAATCGATTCAGATAATTGATCCTGTCGTTAATGCAGGCAGCTGATTTTATTACGTAAGAAAGGATTTCTTTGTTTTACGAAGGAATGGTAAATATTAAAATGTCACCGAATGATAAAATATCTAAAAAGCCTCATTTCAATATAATAGATTTACTTATTGTAATTATGGTGTTAGCTATAGCTGCAGCGGTCATCGTCAGATATGATATAGCTGATAAAATAGGAAAGGCGTCGTCTGAAGATAATGTAAGAATTACGTTTCTTATTCGGTCGATCCGCGAGGAAGCATGCAACGCAGTTTCTGAGGGAGATTCTTTCATCTGGGATCAGTCTGAAATTTTAGTTGGTGAAGTTATACGCAAGGAAGTTACTCCGGCTGCAGTTTACAGTGAAAGAAATGACGGTGCTATTATAAAGAACTACAGTGAGCTTGCATATGATCTTAAATGTACTGTAGACGCTTCCGGATTAATGACTGAAAAAGGCTTTATGCTTGGCGGAACGAATTATGTTGCTCCGGGACTTACAATCTCTGTCCATAATTCAAGTGTTGTTCTTTCCGCAATTGTAATGGCTGTAGAGTCGGTTGACTGATTTTTTTATATAGCTGTTTTATCTATATTGTACCAGCGATTTTTTTGCAGTCACTTAAATAATTGTAGAAAATTAAAAAAAATAAAAAA
>CABPZV010000226.1 GCA_902462015.1 uncultured Eubacteriales bacterium
AAAAACAAATCCGACAAGGAATAACCCTGCCGGATTTGTTTTCGGTTATGATTATGCTCTTTTAATTACTGAGCATTATTTATCGTCATAATCAATATAACCGGCTTTATGTAATTCATCCCGGCTATAAATCGGCGGAAGTATTTCCGCACCGTTAAAGTCGTAAACACCGTAGACTGTTTCACCCCACGAGCCATACTCGGCGGGTTTTGTTATATCATAGGTTATAATATGCTTTCCGTCCTTTGTAACGCCAAGAAAATATCCCGCATTTCTCGGAAGTTCAAGCATTTTATTTCCGCTCGGAAGTTCGTAAAACTCCGTATGTGCTTCTGTTTGCGGTGTGCCGCTGCCGAATACGGCAATCACAGTCTTTCCGTTATGTTCAAAGAAGTTCCAACTGCTGTAACCGTAATCAATGCGGTAATCATATGTTGCCCAGTACATCGGAAGTATAAAAATCGCATTGCCGTCTTTGTCCTCAATCCACATCTGCATTAAATTAAAATAACAGGATAGTTCCGAATTGATTTCGCTGTGATGTGCAATGCAATTTATAAGCCGCATTGCGATTGCAGCCGCCTGTTCCTTTGAAAGCGTTTCTGAAGGTGAAAAATGATTTTCACCCGTTCCGTTCATAATTCCCATTCCGCAGACGGATTTTATTGCGTCCGATGATTCATCTGTCAGAGAATGAGTATCATTAAAAGGCAATTTATACGGCAGCTTTTTCAAATTACAATATTCCGTGGCACGGCTTATAATGAGAGCTGTTTCCTCTCTTGTAAGATAATCCGACGGGCAAAATGTTTTTTCGGTTTTGCCCTTGATTATTCCGATTTCATACAGAGCTAAAATATACTCGCTGTTTGTATCTTCAAACGGTGATGTCTTTCCCGAAAATTTGGGGTAAATCGGCGTTGATTTTCCGATTTCATCCGAAACATTTGTAACACCGTTCATATAACCGACCGTATTGTATATAAGCTCACAAAATTCTTGCCGTGTAACAGACGCTGTAAAATCGCCGCCGTACATTTCCTGCGGCATTATGTTATACAGAGGGGATTCTGCGTCTTTAATGTAGTAATATGCCCATTCGGAACATTTTTCATCAGAGTATGCTTGCTCTGCAAATGCAACTATTGCCGTAGAGCAAAGCATTGTAATTGCCAAAATAATTGATAATAGTTTTTTCATTGTACTGTCCTCCTAATTCTTTATTCCCACATAACCTGTTTCGTTTATAATGTATTGCCCCTCATCGGATAAAATCCATTCAAGTAATTTGTCAACATTGCCGTTTTGATTTTCCTTGTATGTAACAGCATAAATCGGCGTAAGAATGGGATAACTGCCGTTTCTGATGTTTTCGGAGGTCGGTGCAGCGCCGTCAATCGAGATCATTTTTATATCAGGATTCTTTATAATTCCTTCAACATAGTATCTGAATGAAAACCCGATTGAGTTTGTTTTACTTTTATAATCCGCCACCTGTTCTATAATGCCCGCCATTAAATCATTCACCATTTCGGTAGGGGCATCCGTAATCGGCGTATCACCCATAAACCGTTTCAGCATACTCTGACTCCCACTGCCCTCATTCCGCTGAAATGCGGCAATTTTCTCATTTTTTCCGCCGACATCCTTCCAATTTGTAATCTTGCCGGAATAAATATCTTTTATTTGCTCGGTGGTAAGATTGGTGATAGGGTTGTCCTTGTGAACAAAGAAAACAAATGCCTCCGTTCCGATAGGCGTATATTCAAAAGTGGTTTGGTTTTCTTCTGCGTATGCCCTTTGCTCATCGGACGGATACACACCGATGAAAATATCTGTTTCTTTTTCCGCTAAAAGGCGATAGCCGTCAGGGGTATTGTTATACTCAAATATTCCGTCGTGCAGCTTTGTCGTATTCGGATATACAGCGTTCACAAATGCGGAATATACGGGAAACAACGCAGCAGCCCCGTCAATTCTCGGCAGATTTTCGGTAAGCTTTAATGTTTTGCTGTCTGTCTTTACAATTTTGGAATCCTCCTTAAACGGCAGGTACGCATGAATATCAATGTTCGGAGATGTGTTTACGGTAATGCTTTCGTTATACCTGATTATTCCGAAGTTTGTTCCGAGAGCGGTTCCGTACACTGCGGCACAGATACACCAAATTATTAAAAACTTCTTTCTCTTTTTCAGCCATATCAAAGGCAGCAGAAGTGACGGCACAACAATTAAACCTATGTATGTTATAATGTGATTTATGCCGCTCGAAAACAATAACATAGCGGTTACAAATAAAGCATAATAGCTTACAAATAAAGTTACCGCAGTTAATATTATTTTAAGTACTATAAATAACGCTTTTTTCATTGCTTGTCTCCTTTTCCGTTTTCCGCATATCCCACAACGGATATTACCAACCCTATTGCGCCTATGCCCCAAGTGATATACTCCAAATGCCCTGCGGCGGATATTTCAATGCATATTGCAAAAAGAATTACCGCAATGCCGAGAACCATCTTTTTCATTATCCGCACCCCTCAGTCATTTAAAAATCCTTCCCAATAAACTTCAAAAATCTTATATTTATCAGCCTTTTTACCGATAAGATAATACCGTGTTACCTCGCCGTCACCGACTTGCGGAGCTAAACTCAGCGATTTCTCGTTATGCTTTAATTCGGTTCCAACCTCTACAATGCCAAATTCGCTTATGCCCAAATGATTCAGTCTTTCGTAAATTTCCCGCTTATTTTTCTCCGAAATATCTTTCAGGTCATCTTTTTCCAAAAGCTCTAAATCATCAATGCAAATTTTACTATAGTAAATCCCGTCCTTAAAATTTTTTTCTTCGTTTTCTATAGCCGCAAGTAATGATTCATCTTCGATAACAGCTTTCATCTTCCCAAAAGAGCCTGACGTCATATTGTGATAAAACTCATAAATCTCCATCTCCCACTCATTTTCAACCGAGTCATCCGTAAGAAGAACTCTATCGTCGGATATAAATCTTTTTTCCAAGTTTATATCAAGTGTCGGAAGCTTTGATTCATCGACATAATGTTCTGTCATGTACTGTTCATAATCTATATTTTCATTGCTTTTATTGATAT